>CAUJEY010000172.1 GCA_963169325.1 Bacteroidota bacterium | reverse complement strand
TCCGGTTTCATCCGTGAGTACTACATAATGTGGGGAAAAGTTGGGTTCGTTGTGACACAATTCCAGTTCGAAATCTGATGGGGAAGAGGACAAGGTTATGGTACAAACGATGTATTCCTGGTTCTGGTTGTAAGTCTGGGGGGCGGTTGAGTTAAAAGGGAAGCCAAACCAATAGGTGTTATAATTAACTTCTGTTCCTTGTATGTTTATCCCGTTGTACGGAATAGTCACCCCTGGGAAATGTGTCGTATTGACTGTGATCGTAGCGGCCGTGAAAGCCGCATCGGCGTTCGGAGCGCCGGCGCCGTTCCGGAAAAAAAACTCAATAACCGACCAGCCGCAGGTAATGTTGCCGTTTACCGGTTTTATTTTGATAACGATATTGTTTCCGCTGATCGTAGCCGTCTCCACAAAATACGGCTGCGCCATAGTCTGCAAGGCCAGGAATTGCCCGAACACAAAAAGGAAAAGGCGAATAATATGTTTCATGTGGGACTATTGTTGTTCTGTGATGATCGTTGTCGGGGTGCCGAGTATGCTGAGCAGTTTGCTGTAATCGTTGATCGTGGCCGGGCCGGTGGCGCGCACGGTGCCGTCCATATTCACGTCTGAATTCGAATAAACGGTGGGGATGATGTTGGTGGGAAAAGTAAGCGTGCTGAGTATGGCGGTGTAGTCGTTGATCGTAGCCGGACCGGTGGCGCGCACGGTATTGTTCACGCTGGTATTGCCGCCCCAAAGCGCAAAAATCGGCGTAGGCGTGGTTTGTACCTGCTTCATCGGGTTGGTTCCGAAGGCTTGCGCCATGCTCGTGGTAAAATCGTAATTCGTAACGGTGGCTTCATTCAAAGCAATGCCCGGGCCGTTTGGGGATCGTACGCTCAAATGGTTGCGATGGCCCGCGGCCACAATATAATCTCCGGCGTCCGACGGAAATAAGACCGGCGAAACGCCGTCAAGGTCCACCACATCGCCGTCTTTTTGCAGCAAAGCGACCCTGCTTTGAAGATTGGTTGCGGGATTAGACGGGCTTTTCAGCCAGAGAAATACCCAGTCGACTATGGCATCGTCGCCCGTCACGGTAAGCACCGACGCATTGATATTATACCCGCCGGCAGGCTGCCAGCCCGTATGAACGAATTTGCCGGCGCCATACGTCGTGGGCGCCGTGAGCGGGAACGCGGCCAGCGTACGCAGGTTGTCGTTCATCTTCATGGTCGTGGTGTTATACGGACCCTGCAACATGATCCGGAGGGCTAATTTTACCCGGTTCATAAAAGCATCGTCCATGACCGCCAGGATACCGGGCGTCAGGTTATTGCGCACCCGGTTGTAGGGGTCGCCACCAAGCGCGCCGCCCATATTGGAGGGCGGCAAGTCCCAGTCGGTGCCGGCAATAAAGCGCGCGATACCACAATCGGTTCTTGTAAATCCGCTCAATTCGTCGGTGAGCGGCCAGTAAGCCGTTACGCTGAGATTGGAACCGCCGGCTACATTTTCTGTGATTTCCCAGGCGGTGTTGACGGCGTCGGTGGTAATAGGCGAGCCCGTGCTGCCATTGGCGAGCGGCTGTGCCATACAGCGCACGCCGATATCATCGGCCGTGCCGTTTTCACCGATGATAAGGAGGTTATATGTGCTGGTGTCGGCGCCAACCGGAAACGCAAAGGCGACGCTGCCAAGGGCCTGCCGTTTCAGAAAACCGGCGCCATTGGTGACGAAATAATTATCCGCATCCGCCCCCACAACGGTGGCCACGCTGCCCGCCGTAAAATCGAAACCGGCGCAAATGATCTTATTGTTATCGGCCAAAAACCGAATCGTATCGTTTGCGGTAACCGCAGAGGCCAGGGTGAGGTTGTTGTTCGTTTTGTTGAGGTGCAGTTTGTAAAAAGCCGCGCCCCCGGCCTCGACGGTGCTGGCGCCACTGCCATTGAACAGTACCGTTGAAGTGCCGGCCGTGAAGGTGCCGGCGTTCACCCAGTTTCCCCCCAGTTGCCACAAGCCGTTTCCGTTCAGGGTAGCGCCGGAGGCATTGGTGATGTTTGTTGTGGTGGATAATGTGCCTTGGTTGGTGATGGTGGCGCTGCCGGTGTTTTGTACATGAAGCCCGGTAGACACCACATTGCTACCGGTGTTGATCACCATAAACCCGCCCGATACCGATAGCTGCCCGAATAACATCAGGTTTGCAAAAAGACATCCCAAAACAAGCAAAATGCGGTTCGGTGATAAAAAAATCAGGTCTTTCATTCGCTAAAGTTTACGGTGCGATTGCTGCGCCCATGAAACGATATACCAACATGGATCGCGCCGATGCGCCGGCCAGTTTTTCCAGGTGGTTAGACGGGCCTACCGGAACAGCGGCGGGAAGACCGGTTGATATACGCCCCACGACAGCGCCATTTATAAAATAGGTTGCCTCGGTTTTGCTCTTGTTCAACGTTACCATTAATTCATATTCGGTATCCACCTCAAAAAGTATTCCGGTATCGAGCACGGTATCGGTATTGCCACTCCTGGAGTAGCACTGCCAATATCCGTTGTTGACATTATGCCGGTAGCGAATGCCGAGCGAGTTGTTTTGATCCCAGAATCCACTGAATGGCAGAGCGGCCAAGCGCAAAAAAACGTAGTAATAATTTATATCATCGCTCAATTCGGTCGGGGTTTTTATGTGCATTTTACCCACAATATGCGCACCGGACACGTAGGCCATATTTTCCGTAGTTTTTGAAAAAAACACCCCCAGGCCGCCGCCTGTAGCAGTTCCGGTATTAAAATGCCAGGAGCTGAGCGGCGAAGTAGCCGAAGGTGATGCCACCGCTTGGGACAAGGTTCCGAATACGCCCAACTGAAGATCATCGGAAGGGTCTTCGGCCGGTTTGCCCGCCGATCTGTCGTAATGAATGGATCGTTTGATGTTGGCATAATTAGGACAAGGCGGGTCAATGGGCCGCCAGCGCGATAAGACGCCGTCGTAAATAATACGGCAGGAAGTTCCCGGCGGTATCATTACCTCCTCAAAATACGCGATCCGGTTTGCGGCAGTGCTGCCGGCGTGTTCCGGAGCGAGGTAGAGCGGGTGATTACCGACGTTTGTGATTGTTTTTTCTTCGCCAATCGTTTCTGCGTTAAATCCGGTAATCATTTGTATCCCGTTGTCGCCGGAAACGCGCACAATCGTAGCGCTTTCGAAACCCGTCGGATTGTAATTGTTCGTAGTAGCCGTCAGGAGCGCCGGTGTAATGACAACGGGGCCGGGAAGCTGGGAAGTTTTCACTAATTGCTCCCATTGTGTGCCATTGTAAAACCAGAAGGAGTTGGTTTCCGTATCGAAAACCAACAAACCTGTTGCGGGGGAAGCAATGCCCGCGCGTTCGGCTGTAGTCATCCGGGGTACCA
Organism: Bacteroidota bacterium; assembly: GCA_963169325.1. Classification (GTDB taxonomy): domain Bacteria; phylum Bacteroidota; class Bacteroidia; order Chitinophagales; family Saprospiraceae; genus M3007. Next base: position 9,276 of record CAUJEY010000172.1, on the reverse strand, counting down.
GCATACCCCGCGTAACCGATTTAATATCGAGCATGGCACTCGGATTGGCCGAAACACCGTCTGCATTGATGGCAACCTGTGCCTGAAAGACAACCGGGCAACCAACCACCATAAGGCTCAAAATGAAAAACCGGGTAAGCCGGCAAATACGTGGACAGGGACAAAATCTTTTCATAGGTCGCAGATTACGGGGCAATTGCAGCGCCCATGAAACGATATACCAGCATGGAGCGCGCCGATGAGCCGGACACTTTTTCCAAACGGATAGACGGGCCTACCGTGTCCGGAGTGGGCAGGTTGGTCGTTATACGCCCCACGGCAACGCCATTTATAAAATAGGTAGCCTCGGTGTTGCTCTTGTTCAGGGTTACCATCAATTCGTAGTCGGTATCCGGCTCGAAAAGTATTCCGCTATCGAGCACTGTATCCGTATTGTTGCTCCGGGCGTAACACTCCCAATATCCGTCGTTCACCGTATGCCGGTAACGAATGCCGAGCGAATTGTTCAGGTCCCAGAATCCATTGAGTGGCAGGGAGGCTATTCGCAAAAAAGTGTAGTAATTATTGGTATTATCGCCCACTGCAGCAGGGGTTTTTATTTGCGCCTTGGCTACAATATGCGCGCCGGTCACATAAGCAATATCTTCCGACGTTCTGGCAAAATAAAGCCCCAAACCGCCGGTATTATTCGAGCCGGTACTAAAATTCCAGGCACAGAACGGCGAGGTGGCAGAAGGGGAAGCGGCCGACTGGGTAATACCTCCATGGGCCCCCAGTTGAATATCGTCGGTAAGGCTTTGAGGTGGTTTGCCGGCTGATTTATCGTAATGAACGGAGCGTTTGATATTCGTATAATTTGGGCATGGCGAATCCGCCGGGCGCCAACGCGATGAAACGCCGTCGTAGAACATCCGGCAGGAGCCGCCGGGCGGTATCAGTACCTCTTCAAAATATGCGATACGGTTTGCCGGGGTGCTGCCGCTGTGCTCCGGAGCGAGGTAAAGGGGGTGATTCCCAACGTTCGTGATTGTTTTTTCTTCGCCGTTAGTTTCCGCATTAAATCCGGTAATCATTTGTATGCCATTGTTGCCGGAAACCCGCACTTCGGTAGCCGCTCCAAAGCCGGTCGGGGTGTAGTTATTCGCTGTGGCGGTAAGCAGCGGCGGTGTGATGACTACAGGACCCGGAAGCAGGGAAGCGCTGACTAATTGCTCCCACTCGGTGCCGTTGTAAAACCAAAAGGTATTCGTATCCGTGTCGAAAACCAGCAGACTAGTGGCCGGCGCAGCAATATCCGTACGTTCCGCAGTAGTCATCCGCGGAATCAGCATACCCATGATATTCGATTTTACATCGAGCATAGCGCTTGGAGCAGCCGTGCTGCCGTCGGTATTGACAGCCACCTGCGCCTGCAGGGCAACAGGGAGGCAGATTACGGCACCCACCATACCAAACCAGACAAAATAGGAGACGTACAGATAGTAACAGGGTGTTTTCATTGGCATTATGAAATTGCAGTTTTATAGTCAATTTGCAGTATGCACCATTATAATGCAATTACTGCGATTAAAATAACGTGTTTTAAACAAATACTACCACAAAGGTGACTAACTTAATTCCTAATTGGTTACACAGTTCTGGATAAAATTTACACAATTCACATATTTTCGGGTAAATCGTACTCCAATGCGCTACTCGCATCCTCAGATTTTCAGATGGTGTCTCAGTACCCGAGCTTGTCGGTTTTCAATTCCCATGTTTTAAAAACATCCAATGCTTCCGTTCGCAACAACGGGATCATGGGAATTTTTCGTTGGGAAAAATCCAGTTCCATTTCCTGGTAAATAAAACTATCGTCAAACCCGATCTCCGAAGCGTCGGATTTGGTGCAGCCGAAATAAACCGCCCTGGCCCTAGCCCAGTAAATGGCGCCCAGACACATAGGGCAGGGCTCACAGGAAGTATATATCATACAATCAGTCAATTGAAACGTGTTCAATTGCCGGCAGGCTTCCCGAATGGCTACGACTTCGGCGTGGGCTGTCGGGTCGTTGGTAGAAGTAACCCGGTTGTTTCCGCGCCCCACGATGATGCCATCTTTTACCACCACGGCGCCAAAAGGTCCGCCTTCGTTATTTTGTACGCCTTCCCGCGCCAGGCGGATGGCCTCGCGCATAAATTTGTTATGAAATTCATCCATTTTTAAATGAAGGTGGAAAAAGTTAATCAACAATTTGGCGGAAAGGTGCAAATTTAGAGGGGTTAAACTTTTTTTTCACGCAAAGGCGCAAAGGCGCAAAGTAAGAGGGGGTAAACGAACACCATATCGTGAAACAATCCGTTTAGCCCCCTCTTACTTTGCGCCATTGCGCCTTTGCGTGAAATACTAACGGCTTATCGCAGCAGCACTAAATCGCCGTGCAACGACGTTTTCCGCCCCGTAGCAAATTGCACTTCCGCTACCCAAACGTATACATCGGAGGGCGCGTCTTTGCCGTCACTTTTGCCATCCCAGCTGACGACCGCGAGGTTGCCCGATTCGTCAAAGACCACCTGGCCCCAGCGGTTGTAAATCCGCAGGCTCAAAACCTCCACTAACTCCTCTTCACCGTCGGCCAGCAACTTGAACCCGTCATTGTCGCCGTCGCCGTTGGGCGTAAAGGCATTGGGCGCGTACACGCGCTCCGGCACAACCTGGATCGTGAACTTGAACTCCCGTTGGGCACACTCCCATTTATCCTGTACCAATAGCGTGTATTCCACGGAGCTGTCGGCCACCGTTACGGAAGGCGGAAAGCCCAAGGGCCCCGGCAAAGGCGTCCAGGTGTACGTATAATTCGGATCGAACACTACCGGAAGTAATACGGTGGAGTTTTTAGCCACAATGGTATCGAAGTCCTGCGCGCCGTCGAACGGGACGGGTACAAACACCTGAACCGTATCTACGTCTTTACACCCCGAAGGTTCGGTGACGGAGACGAAAAAGTTGGTGGTTTGATTGACGACAACTTCCACCACGGCATCATTGGATGGCGGGAGAATGAGGTTGGCGGGCGTCCAGATATATATCGCGCCTGGCACCGGCATTTCCACCCCGATAAGCGCCGTGTCGCCCGGACAAATCGTATCGCCGAACAATTCCAGATCGGGTATGCCGCCGATAGTGACCAATTGCGTGATCGTATCCATACAACCCAAGGGTAAATCCGTAACTATTAGAGTAACCGGATAACTGCCCTCCGCGTTGTAGGGGTGGCTGGGGTTCGTTTGTCCGCTTGTGGCACCGTCGCCAAATCGCCAGTCCCAAAGGTCTGCAAACAAGGAACTGCTCGTAAACTGCACCGGCGCGCCGGCGCAAATCTGGGCCGGCGAAGAAGTAAATCCGGCCTTTATCTGCGAAAAATTTACCGGCAAATCCACTGTGATCGCGCAGGCATCGTCTTCGCCCCGCAGCACTAACCTGGCCACTGTGGATCCGCTGGGCGGCAAGAAATTATAGGTATGGGTGACGGGATTGCCGTTTTCGGCTGTGGTTCCGTCTCCAAAATTCCAGGACCAGGAACTTACGCTGATTGTATCTTTCAGTTGGAAGGTAATCTCGTCGCCCTCACATATAAAGTTTTTATCCATCGTGAACGTCCCTTCCGGCCCGACCACGGTAAAGGAGCGCGACACCGTGTCGCGGCAGCCGAAGGTGGTTTCTACCACCATCGTCACGGAATAGGTTCCTTTGGGGAAAACCGTGCTGGCCATAGGGCCTTTAGTGGTTATCCCAAAACCTAAATCCCAAAACACCGAGTCTAATACGTTGGCAACGGAGGTATTCGTGAAGTCAATTTGCTGCGGATAACAGAGAATAGCCTGGCCATCCACCGTCGAAGAAAAACTGGCCTGCGGATAGGCTTGTACCTTGACAGTAGTAAAGGTGGAGTCTGTGCAGCCGGTGGCGATTTCCGTGTACACCAGTTTTACCGGATATTCTCCGGCCGGCGAAAAGGTTTGCTGCGACGTGGAGCCGGTGGCCGTATTTCCGTTGCCGAAGTTCCATTGCCAGCTCAGGCTCGAGCCTTCCTGGGTAAAGTTGGTGGCAAAAAAGTTGACGTTGCCGCCATCGCAAATATTGGGCGGGTTGGGCAGGGTGATGATGTTACTCACCGGTTTATATAGGTTGATGGGGATACTCGTAAAACCCGGACATCCCTTGTCATCTTTTATTTTTAACATTACATTAAAAACGGTGCCGCCATTGGCCGGAAGCGACAAAAAGGTGTGCACCGGATTCACGTCGGTACTCATCGTGCCGTCGCCAAAATCCCATTCCCAACTCACAATAGGAGCATCGGCCGTGCTCAGGTCGGTAAAGGATACGGTAGCCGGAATACAAATCCTCGTGTCGCTTGCAGCAATACCGGGAAAGCGGTTGTAAATTACCACATCGTCCTGCAGGGTATCCTTACAGCCGTTGATGTCTTCCACCTCCAGCCAAATCGTTTGCGGGCCGGAGGGGCCGGGGGTAAAGTCGGTCATACTTTTTTCTGTCCGGATGGGCCGTTGCCAGGAAAAATACCAGGTATAACCCTTGAAACAGGTGGCATTGACGTCGGTAGATTTGGAGCCGTCCAGCACGATGGGTTCGCCGCCGCAAATGGTATCCTTTAAATCGAATTCCGCTTTCAGTTGTGTGGCGTACACCGTTGCCGTATCGTAAGAGATCGCGCAGCCGCTCGCCGGGTTTTCGGCTTTCAGCACCACGGTATAGGTGCCCGGCACGTCGTACAGGTGGGTAAAGGTATTTTGATCGGTGCTGTCGCCATCGCCGAGGTACCACATGACGCTCGTGGCGTCGTGGCTTTCATTAGTAAATTCAAACTCCAGGGTGTTGGCGCAGGTGGTTTTATAGTGCAACTGTGCAATAGGCCCTTTGGCCAGAATTAAATCTGCTTTGGTCACCGTGAAAAAACAACCGTTGTATTCCGTGGTCAGCGACACGTCCATGGGGCCGGTTTCGCTGTTGTACACCCAGGTTGGATTTTCTTCCTGAAAACAATGCCACAGGCGGTGACTTTCGGAGGAAAAATGCCAGCCGTCTACCCGCGGGTCATTGGTCAGGTTGGTAAATTGTACGGTATCGCCCGGGCAAACTTCTAATTTATCGGCCGTGAAATCGCCGGCAATGGGTTCGCCTACTTCGATCAGGATGATGTAGGAGGTATCGATGCAGCCGGCGCTGTTGCGAATCACCAGGCGCACTTCATATTCGCCCGGCGTAGTAAAGGTGTGGGTTGCCGGATTGTTGTTGTTGTTTACCTGCGGCGCGCTGCCGTCGTCGAACAGCCAGGTCCATTGCACGATCGTTTCATTGGATTTGCTGCTGTCGGTAAATACCACCTCCAACGGGGCGCATCCGTGCTGGATATCAGGCACAAAGCGGGCATTGGGCCGCCAGATCGTATCTACGCGCATAAAGGTGGCCGTGCAACCGGAAGGATTCACAACCTGAAGCATTACCGTATCCAGGTAGACGCCCAGCAGACTGTATCCGGTGGTATCCGGTGTCGTCCAGAGATATGTCGGGTTTTGCGTATTGGCCGTGGTGCCGTTGCTGAACAACCAGTTGTATTCGGCTGCCCCGGAAGTTGCGGCGTTGAAGGTAAAAAGTGTCGGGTCCGAACAGGCGTAGGTCGGTGAAACCGTAAACGTGGCATCGGCCTTGTCGGCAAAAATTTGTTTGGTGACCGTATTACTGCAACCGCCGCTGGAGGTCACGGTAAGCGTCACGGTTTGCAGGCCGGGGGAAACAAAACCGGCTACGGGACTAAACACGGTAGCGGTGGCCGGCGAACCGTTCGGGCCGAACGACCAGGCGTAGGAGGCGCCGGGAAGAGACGTATTGGTAAATACGATGGAATCGCCCACACACACCGTATCCGGCGCAGTAAAGGATGCCGGTGGTTGGCCGATATTTACCGGGACGGTGGCCGTGGCCGAGCAACCGAACGGATCGGTGGCCGTGAGCGTCACGGTGAAGTTGCCAGTCGTCGTATAGGTTTGTGCCGGCGGGTTGGCCAGGGTGGAGGTGGAATCGTTGCCGAAATTCCAACTATAAGTCAGGGCGCCGCTTCCGCCCACGGTGGTATTGGTAAAGCTGACGTTCAGCGGCGGGTTGCAGGCGCCTGCCGGCGACGGGTTGGTGGTAAATGCCGTCACGGGCGGTATGCCGGTTTTTATTTTATCGGCAAATACCTGCGTGACGTTGCAGGTGGGGTAATTCGTCGTTAGTTCCAGCGAGACGGTAAACATGCCCACCGTGTTGTAGGTATGGCTTGGGCTGGGGAGGGGAGAGTTGGTTCCGTCGCCGAATACCCAGGAATAGTTGATAATCTGGATATTGCCGGCCAGATCGGTGGTGTCTGTAAATTTCACCTGTAAGGGTACGCAGCCCGATTCGGGTACTGCGGTGATACCGACTACCGGTTTCGGGAATACGGTAACATTGATGGTTCCCACCAGCGGGCCGCCCGGTGTGTTCCGGAATTCGACGGCATAGGCTCCGGGTGTTGTGAAAATATTAGACGGGTTGGCAAGATTGGAGGTGCCGCCGTCTTTAAAATCCCAGAAAAAAGTAGTGGAGCCGGCAGGGGCCGTAAATGTCACCGGTAATGGTGCGCAGCCGGTAGTGACATCGGCTGTTTGGGAGAAAAGCAAAATACTCTGAAGCAGCGTCAGCAGGGTTATTGTTATCCGCATGGTTCGCGTCGGTCGTAGTTAATGAAAGTTGTGTTTGGGTTTCGGCCACTTTGAGCGGATAGCCGAAAGAAGTGCCAAAGTAGGGCTATTTTCTGCTAAAAAATACCAAACCTTTAGGATTAGATAAAAATCTCTCGAAAAGTTGCCAATTTTGCCAACACCAAACAAAAACGAGCATTCCGGTGGCTTTCGGTGAATAGTCATCAGACGACTTCAACTCATCAGAAGACTATTCACCGGAAGCCACCGGAACGCTTAATAAACATCTTAAACTGCACTCTTTATGCGCCGAAATTTTATTTCCCTGTTGACCTTTCTCTTTTTATCTATTGCCGGACTTCAGGCCCAGAGTTATACGTTCCAGCACAGTTCGCTGCCGTGCCTCAATAAGAAATTCACCATCGTGGCGCATATTTTCAGAGACAGCCTGGGGGCGCCTGGCGTCACCGAAGATGCCATTAAAATGGCCGTGGAGGGCATGAATCCGTTTTTTGCGCCGATCTGCGCTTCTTTCGAAATTTGTGAATTCCGGTACCACGACAACTGGGAACACGATTTTCTGGAGGACATGGGCGTGGAAAGCGCCCAGATCGCCACGGAATACCATGCGGATTTTCGCATCAATATGTACTTCGTCTCCGGATTTACCGATCCATTAGGCCATTGTGGTTTTGCCACGGTGAACGGCATCAGCCAGGCCACCTCATCGTTCATTTTTATCCGCAAGGATTGTATTACAACACGGGTGTTTACCCACGAGATGGGCCACTTCTTCAGCCTGTTGCACACCTTCGAAGGAAACGGCAACGAGCTGGTGAACAGCGACAATTGCACCACCGCCGGCGACGGCCTTTGCGATACGCCCGCAGATCCATTTGTAGACGGCGACCCGCAGTCCGACTATGTCACCGGCGACTGCCTCTTTATCAGTCCCAAAACCGACACCAACGGGGAATTTTATAACCCCGACCTGGGAAATATCATGTCGTACTATGAGTGCGGCGGCCTTTGCGGCTTCACCTGGGAACAACTCAATAAAATGGCGCAGGCGTACCTGACATCGGGGGTGAAGTTCTGGTGATTTTAATGATGAATGATGAATGATGAATGATGAATGATGAATGATGAATGATGAATTTGAACAAACCGAAGAATTCGTAATTTTCTAATCCACCAGAGGGTGAAAATATTCATCATTCATCATTCATCATTCATCATTCATCATTCATCATTCCTTTAAAGTTCAAAATGCCTGGAATGCACCGCACCGCCGTAGAATAGCCGCGCTTTGCCGTCGAATTCTTCCGGTGTTTCCGTGGTAAAAAATTGGTACTGACCGGATTTACTGCATAAGGACTCTATTTCCGGGTGACGGTTCAAATAATCGACCAAGCGGTCGGCCACAATTTCGCCCTGGACGATTACCTGAATATGCGCGGGGACAAATTGGCGTATTTTGTTCAACATCAACGGGTAGTGCGTACAACCAAGCACGATGGTATCAATCTGCGCGGACTGCGCCAACAATTTCGCAATACATTCTTCCACAAAATAATCGGCGCCGGCACTGTTGTGCTCGTTGTTTTCAATCAGGGGAACCCACATCGGGCAGGCCTGTTGAAAAACGTTTACCTCCGGAAAAAATTTGTTGATTTCGACGACATAAGATTGGGATTGCACCGTGCCTGCGGTAGCCATTATGCCAATATGTTTGGTACAGGTGACATTTCCAATCATTTCGGTCGTAGGCCGGATGACGCCCAAAACGCGGTGCCCGGGCCCGTACTGCTCCAGGTCGTGTTGCTGGATCGTACGCAGGGCTTTGGCAGATGCCGTATTGCAGGCCAGAATGACCAGGTGGCAATTCAGGTCAAACAAGTGCCGGACACATTCCAGGGTGTATTTATAAATGGTTTCAAAAGAGCGAATGCCGTAAGGCGCCCGCGCATTGTCGCCAAAATAAATATAATCATAACCGGGCAGCCGCGCGGCGATTTCTTTAAATACAGTCAATCCGCCGTAGCCGGAATCAAAAATGCCGATGGGGCCGGGAGTGTTGTTGTCAACCATAAAAATTGCGGAATACGGATTGCGGAATACGGATTATCCTCAACCCGTTGGGTGTTTCAACCGCCAGGGGCGATGTGCTTCCATTTTTGAACGGAATTTTTCTAAAACCGGGTGTCATGCTGTAAGCATCTGCTTAAGTTTGAAACTCGATTTTCCATTAAGAACGGACAAATGTGTCCCATTTCAACACAGAATAATAGTTGCCACTTGGCCAGATGCTTACAGCATGACAACCTGGTTAGAGAAGATTCCGGTAACTAAAAAACCAAAAATGGAGGCACATTTACCCCCATGTTTGCCCCCCCTTTTCCCAACTCGTTTGTCGTTCGTTCAAATGACAAACGTAGAGATGTTCGTAATGGGAGTTACAGCAAAAAGGGCAAAAAACAAGGTATCCCGTTGTCTTCTGCCCTTTTTTTTATTACTTTTTGGCGCCAGATGATTATTAACCTCCTGACC
>CAUJEY010000171.1 GCA_963169325.1 Bacteroidota bacterium | reverse complement strand
TGCCATTCATACGTCCAGTCTGCAGCGGGCAGGTTATCTAAGAAAATGGTGGTGAGGAAGTAGTCGAAGCGTTCGGCATCGGGCTCTTCCGGGAAAAGATACCGGGTAAGTTCCTGCACCAGCACATAAGAATCTGCCGGATCGGAAATCACACCGCTGTTTTTGAGCCAGGCGGCGAAATCGAACTTCGTGCCCAGTTCCGTATCTGCTCCGGGGCCCCAGGCATGGGTACCGGTGAGCAGCATTTCCGGCCATTTGTAACGCGCAATGATGGTGGCCGAGTTGAAGAACTGGCGGTTAAAATCCGGGTCCTGATAATAACCCGGATAGCCGGCCACATCGGGCGGATAGAACAGGAACATACCCGACCAGTCCAGCAGGCGCCCCATGATACCGCCGGTATACAGGGTGCGGTAGTGCTCGTGGTTGCTGCCGGCCGGGTCGGGAATCGGCAGATCGAAGAAGGAAAGGGTTTGGAGGGATAAATCGAGCGGTGATTTGATGAGCGCCCCTATTGCCTCGTCGGTGTTGTCCGCATCGTCGGCGTCGAAAAAGTGTTCGCTTTGAAGCAGTTGTTCGAGTACGGGTTTTATTTCAAAAGTATTGGTAATAAACGTTTGCGCAAGCGGAGCGATAATGTCGGTTTCCACTTCCGCATCAATTTTACGTTTGATAAAAAAATGGTACAGCCTGCGGCAAAAATTGCGGGCCGTTGCTTCCTGGGCAAAAACCAGGTCGACCAGCGCATTCAGTTCGGCGGTCATACCGGCCTGGTCGTTGGAGGGCGGCGAAATCGTGGCGCCACCGAAGCGGGCGCTGAATGTTTTTGCACCGAAATCATGGCTTTGCGGGTAGCCCTTGCCGGCCGGGATCATCGTATCCGGGTCCTGGTACTCGTCGCGGTCGGCATGGTTGAAGCCGGTAAGCACCCGCGCGGCTTCCACGATATCGGCCTCGGTGTAATTGGTATAATCGCCCGGGCCGACGGCATCGCCGGCGCCGATGGTGTGTAGTTCGAAGAACTCGCGGGCGTAATTTTCGTTGGGATTATTGACGAAATTCTGGTCGTTGTCGATATAACTGAGCATACAGTTGTCGACGACCATCTTGGTCACCAGTTGTTTGAAATTGCCCAGGCATCCCCAGCGCAGGAGCATCAGGTAGTCGTAAAACTCCATGCTGGAGCCGGCATCGGGGGTAGCGGCAAGAAATTGGTGGAAGAAAAACGACATGCGATGGGCGGCGCCGGGGTCGTGCAGCGCCTCGTTGACCCACCAGGCTTTGACGTACTCGCTGAGGGTGTTTTCGTCGCCGGGCAGGGTGGCGTCGGATGGTTGTGGGGGATTGATCCAGGTGGCGGGCGTGGCGCCGGGCGTGTCGGCATACACCGGTTGGTCGAGTTGCAACGGGTTCAAAACCAGCAAGGAGGCCAAAGCCTCGGCAGCGGTTTTGCCGGCCAACTCGTCCACTTTTACGCGGGTGTAGCGGAAACTGGCGCGGCGCAGCAGATGCGCGGCACGCCGTTGCCCCAGAGCGCCTTGAAACGGATTCAAAGAAGCCATGCGGTAAGCAATGTTAATGAGAAAATCGGTTTGTTACGCAGTATTACTAAGGTGGGTTTTCCGGAGGCGGGATGGATGTCTACTGACAGGTGTCAGCGAGAACTGCGTGGAACAATGATGGATTATAACCGAAGGATTAAACAACGCATTAACGAAGCGTTTGAAAATTTATGCGCGGGCTATATGTTAAATTTTTTGCCGCTCCGGATGACTTCCAATCGACACATATCATTGTTATGGCTGTGCCGCATCATTATTTCTTATAAATCAATGGTTATAACTTTGGATATATAAATGATATATTTTTTCACATTCAAAATCTAAAATTATGAAAACGGCCAAATTAGTGGCCTATATGGCTGCTTTATTATTGCTCTTTAACTTGTCCGCTGCCGGTCAGGTGCGGTTTGGCGTCAAAGCAGGTCTCAACCTCGCAAACATCGACTACAAAACACCTGTAGACAACGCGCATGATATCCTGCCAACTTTCCAGGTCGGTGGTGTCGTTGAAATCGGTTTGGCGGAGGCCCTGGCAATCAACACTGGAGTACTGCTGCAAGGGAAAGGATACCGGTATACCAAAGAAAACGACGCGTACACGGCTAAATACAGCTCCAACCCGATCTACTTACAAGTCCCGGTGCAACTGGTTTTACACGGTAAGGGCGTTTATGCCGCCATCGGCCCGTATGCCGCAATGGGGGTGATGGGTAAAGAAAAATTTGAATTGATTCCGGCAAGCAATGAAATTGGCGCAACCGAGGAAAAAGCAAACCTGAATTTTGGCAATGATCAAACGGATGATCTGCGCCTGTTTGAAACGGGCGCCGGCGTGGAATTGGGATATGAGTCGAAAATGGGCTTACTGTTTACATTCAATTACCAGGTCGGTTTTACCGATACACGCCCCAGCTATTACTCGGACGCCTACATCGGCGAAAAAGCGACGAACTGGGCAGCCAGTTTTTGTGTAACTTATTTGATTGATCTTCAAGGAAATGGGAAATAGACTGTTTTAATTTCCCACGGAGACACCGAGAATATCGAATATCGAACACGGAGAATATCGATATTCTCCGTGTTCGATATTTGTGCCTACTCTCCCCCATCTCCCCGGGCGAGTTCCACAGCCTTCTTCGCCACATTTTCTCCCAACGTAAGCCCGTCTTCACAATCGAAACGGTAGTGGATACATCCATACAGGCGGGAAAGCGCCGCTTCCCGGGCCTGGCTGGCAAAATACCCCGCATCAGCAGGAAAAAAATGCCCCAACACAGTTGCTCCGGCGGCTGAAAAACCGCTGTGCCCGGAAGGGTAAGAAGGGAAATTGGGGATAGGCAATATCGTTTTAATGTCCGGATTGACGTTGGTCGGCCGGGGGTAGAAATAGTAGTATTTGCTGTCCCAAACGCAAATCGAGGCATCTTGCATGGCCATATTGAGGTAGGCGAATATCCGGGTTGCGCGCAGGGGGTTCAAATGCGCCTTGTGGATGTACGGCGACGCAATATAGTTCCAGTGTCCGGGCGGACTGTAGGTACTGGTGCCGTCGTCCCAGCGGAAAGCGATGTGCTGTTCTGTTTTCGAAGCGTTTTTGCTGTAATGAAGCACTTCATCCAGGGCAGTCTGGAATTCGGAAGTGCCTACTGCCGGGGGCGGCGGTAAACGGTAAGTACCGTACACTTCGGCCGAGGTGATGGTCCAGGGTTTTACGTGTCCGAAGTTGGGCGCCAGCATCGGGCGCGCCGGCGTTTCCATACTTTTCCAGAGGGGATTGCCCGTAGCGGTTTGCGCGGTAGTAATGGAATCCCAAACGGCCTGGTTGCCAAGGGTCGCGCCCATTTTGTCGCCTTTGGCGCGGACGATGAAAAGATCGGCGATAGCCCTGCCCAGCGAGTCGCCGGCGGCAATATCGCTCTGCACATTCAAACCGGCCCACATACGGGAATTGGTATGCGCCTCGGCTTGCTGCCTGAGGTATGCGGCCTCGTTCGGGAATAAAAACGTAAGCAGGGTGCGGGAAAAAGCGGCCACGACGGCATCTTCGGAAGGGTATGCGGGTATATTCTGAACGGGCAGGTGCGTCGAAATAGTGACGTCGTAAGTGGACGGCGCTTTGCGGTCGTACTGGTATTTATAGTGCCAGGCGGCCACCAGGGCATCGTAGGTGCCCGCGCCTAAGTAAGCATAAGCCCGCACCGCATACGGCGGCGTTGATAAGGGGAACAACGGATATTGGTCCGGCTTGGTACCGTTTGGCAACGGGTAAGTGCCGTCGGGATTGGGCATCGGGAAAATAAAGTATTTAGCCACCAGTTCCCGCGCGATCTCATTCCAGCGGACAACGCCGTTCGTCGACCAGTAACCGATCTGCTCTTGTTGGCCGGCGGTAAGGTTGGCACTCATCGCCTTGAGGGCCGACAATTCGGCGAGATATTCCGCCGAAGCCGGATCGGACGGCGCCGGCACGGCCACCTGCGTGGCAGATTGCAGGTGAATCGTTTTCCAGGTTCCGGCGTCGGCATCCTCCGTGGAGTAGGTGAACGACTCGTATTCCGGGACGGGCGTCACGTCTTCTTTGCAAGATATGAAAGAAAGTATGCCGCAAACAAAGGCAAGCAATATAATTCTGATATGCATTTCTATATTTTTTTATGTTGAAATTAATGATCTTTTCAACACATAGGCACATAGGGCACATAGTTTTTTGATTTTCAAAGGTTTAAAACCTATGTGTTCTATGTGCCTATGTGTTGAAAAATCGCATAGAAGTGTGTTTATTTACTACCCCAAACCGGGAATTGATAATTCACGCTGAGGCTGCCGAACAAGGACTGGCCGGTATTTCTGCCCGCAAGCGTATAACCGCCGGCGAGCGAGAGGTTCAACCCGCCTGACTCCGAAAAATAATAATCGAACCGGCCGATAACCGTTGAAAAATCCATGTTATTGGTCGGGAAACCGGGCTCCCAGGTGCGGATATCGCTACCACCGAGCGTATTTACCGAGTTGTAACTGACTTCGGCCAGTATCCGCTTGTTGCTGAAACCGAGCGCTGCCGTCCAGTCCAGCACATCATCTACTTTCACTTCGTTACTGTAATGCGCTTGATTTTGGTCGAAATAGAAATCCCGGTGAATGCTGGGGATGTTGGAGCGGTAAGTGTAGTTGGCCCGGAGGCTGGTAAAAAATCCTTTATCCAGCTGGTAATTCAACATTTGCCGGTACGACAGGTTGGTGGTGCCGGCTCCCAGGTTCAGGGGAGCGAAATCTACCAGGTATTTACTGACCGGTGTGGAAAAGCCGAGCGAGCCGCCCACGAGGAGTTTCCCGGGTCCCGCTTTGCGTTCGAGGTATTTGCCTTTCAGGTTCAGGGAAATATCCTGCAAGCCGGCTTGGCCGTTCAGGGTGCCCTGGCTGGCCTTGGTACTGGCGTAAGGCAACATCACGATAACGTTAAACCGGTCCAGCACGCCGACCATGACGCCGGCGGTTACCTGTTGGCGGCTTACGGTGCCGACGTTGCCGTTTTCGCGCAGGGTTTCGCCTTCCCAGTATTTGCTCCAGGCGTTGTACGAGTAATTCAGTCCCGCACAGATACTTCCCTTGGGCACGAATTGCAGGTCGGTGGGCAACTGGCTGTGCAAGGAAACGGACAGCAGGAGCGCTGCCACAAATGGGTAAATTCTAATCATGAGGGTAGTCGTTTTAATTGAGCCCGCAAATTGAGCAGGCAACGGCTACCCGGCGCTTAGAACGGGGTTAGAAATTGCTTATAATTACCTTAGTCCGGCAGAGGTCAAACACCTATTTCAAATAAAACACCTCCTGCAACGGCACCGTTACCGGCGAATCGTCGGTACGGGTGGCTATGATATCTTTCATGTAGGTCCACCAATGTTGCATCACCGGATGCTGCGGCAAGGCATCGAGCGCCGCAGGATCATCTGTGTGCAAAATGCCGAACAACTCGTTGGTGTTTTCGTCGAGAAAAATGGAGTAGTCGGCAATTCCACTGTTTTTGAGGAGTACGACGAGTTCGGGCCAAATCTCGTCGTGCCGGCGCCGGCATTCTTCGGCTTTGCCGGGATGGAGGTGCATTTTGAAGGCGATGCGAGGCATGGGAGAGTGTGTGTTTAAGGTTGGGTGTAATGCCAGGTTGAAAGGGCGGGCAAAATTACGATGCTTCGTTCCCTTATTCCCCCCCTCGCCTTAATTGGATATAGCTTGTGGTAAGAAGGAAGCCCATTCAGGTTCTTGTCTCTATCGTTCGAGGACGCAATCCTGCCTTTGCCGGACATTGATTTAGAAGGTTATGAAACATGTTCTTCGTGCAATGGATACGGCTATTTATACAAGTAATTGAAATAAATTAAGATTTTGAAAACTTTATGTTTCAAAATCAAACCCTTTGGTTGCAATTGTCATACGGTAGGTGCAACTTTACGCCCATAAAAAAACCCACTGCTGAGAACAGTGGGTCATTCTTTAACTAAAAAGTCAAAATATGAAAAGACTTTTAAAAAGTCTTTGGGCTTTCGCCCAAAGCGGGCTTCGATATTATAAGCCTATTCTTGAAATCATTCTTCCTCTGTCAACTTTATGCTACAACGTCCTCAACATTGTAGATAAATTAAATGGGTGAAGATTTTTTAATCCTTTTTGGCTGGCATTTTTCGACGCAAAAGAACGTTGGAAAATGCCCTGTTTTTTTAGGCATCAATTTAATTGACTTTACAAATGTAAAGGTATTTATAATATCCGTACAACTTTTTTTAGCGTTAATTTTATAATACTAAAATTGTGCTTCAAAAATGACTGCTAAAATTATTGATGTAATACTTGGGTCATTACCGGATCGCATTCAAAAACCCCCGTTCAACATGCGCCACGATCTCCTACTTCAGAAACTTAGAATTGCCCATAAACTGTCGTTTCGGTAGTTTGATGGTCAGGAGTTGAGACAAGGCAACAGCCTTCCATAGGGCCGCTTCATCGGAGCGCCCCGTTTATCTTACTTTGTACATATGTAGCCCAAAAGAACCGGCGCTGACGCAATCCTGCCCTAGCCGGACAGCGATTTATCAACTGGCTTGCGGATACAGGCGAAAAACGTGCAAAAGCTAAGACGGAGGTTGGGGCTTCCCATAAATTTTCAGAAACTCTCGTAATTCCCGGATACGAGCATAAAGACTGAAAGGTGAATTTGCAGCAAAAAACTTGTGAGGATAAAGGTCAGTTGGATCATATCCTTCTACCCATGGACCAAAAGAAAGCAACGCGTTAGTTTTCTCGCTTGCTAAATAACCATCCAATAATTCTTGTCGATATTTCCTATGTGCCTTCCCACAGTGATAATTATCGAAAAGCACGAAATTGCAACCGGCTGCCAAGTCCTCTCGCAGTTTTTGAGATGAATCTCGATAGATTTCGCCTTTGAAAAAAACGGGGTTTAGGAATTTGGCCATTTTCTCCATTGTCTGGTTATCAAATGATACGACCAAAATTTTCTCATGGAAGAGTTCTGCCTGGCGGCATCGAACAAATTCGTCTACGCAATTTATTACCCTAAAAGTGAGTGAATTTTTTTCCTTTTCGTCAATGCCGAGCCCTTTAATTTCAGCGCTTTTAAGGCTTGTCCACTGGTTTTGAAGCATTATTACCCAATGTCTCAACTCCCGCTCGTCCGTTCTAATTTCATCAGAGAGGCGAGACAAACAATCGCCTAAATTAGCATAACCGGACGCTATCAATTGAAGCATCTCTTCATGGAATGATGCGTAATCGTTGATACCCATTTCTATAATTTTAAAAAGGTGATTTGACCCAAATTCCAGCACCGCATCGCAAGAAAGGATTGGGGGTTTGAGAAAGATTGACCAGGTTTCCATTTAATGCGGCGCTAGAGACTGCGCCCTCAGATACCAATCGGATAAGTTTTAAAGGGCCGTCCTCAAAAGTAGGGCGTCCGCCGCGCACCAGAGTAGAATAAAATTTCAATTTGCTCAATTCGTGTATGTTGGCAGGCGAGAGGAGTGCCAAACTGACATATCGCGCTGAATTTGAATTGGTTTCGTCGAGTGAAAAATCTTGAAAATACAAGTCTTCAAACTGCCCACAGCCAGTGCTTCTCTCTCCGCCCAAGCCATTTTTTAATAAAATTTGTAGCGCGGTTTGGTAAACTTGGTAAAGCGCTTCAGAACGAAATTGGTCAGTCGTTTTTTCCAAAAAATAAAAGTGAACTTGCAGATCAGGCGTTACAGGTTGATTCCACTTGTCTAAAATATCAGTGTTATCAGCTATCTGAACCATTGTTCTGGAAAACAAATCATTATCTTCATCAAGATTTTGTTTGATACTGACTTTCGGAATAGTGGTTTTGTAAAAAAAACGAATGTGTCTGACAACCCCTCGCTCTGATGGGCTCAATTCAGTAAGGTGAATTAAAAATTGGTTTTGAATTACGGCAAATTGCCTGGCCAAAACCCCGTCTTGAGCAAGTTTTTTGGGCGTAATGCCTAGTTCCCAAACTTTTTTTGATATAAAGCGAATCTTAGAAAAAGGGTTATTCGCATCTTGGTCTTTTAAAGTCCAGTTGGCTGGGGTTGGCAGAAAATACCGCAGCTGCTCTCCGTTTTGCAGACAATGAAAAACGGAGGAAAAACGCAATCTTCCATCGCGTACAGCTTCGATAAAAGCCTCCACCAGTTCCGGAAAAGCCTCCGCCACGATACTCACCAGGGCTGAAAACAAAGTATCCGAGTGAGCTATCTCGGAGGTTTCGTTTAGTGCCGTCTTGTCGTCCAGGGATACTTTTCCAAAATGAAACTGACTACCCGGTCGGGTTTTCAGGATGACTGCCCGCATCATGATTGCATTGATTTTATTTGATTTTCAAAATTCTGAATAGTTTCCTTCATTGCCTCGGGCGTTTTATCGATGTATTGATTATTTTCAATGTATCGAACGGTAACACCCGGGTTTTCAAAAGCGATTTTCCCGTAACCACGAGAACCCTGACCGCCTAGGTAATCGTCCTGTACCAATTTCATTGCTAAATGAATGGCATTGAGATGGTCTTTCAATTTTGTGCCATTCTGCGCATCATCATGGATGTTGTAAATAATTTCATATTTAAAAACGCATTTCTCTGGCACCCGTTCCAACTGGCGGAGGGCTTTGTTGGCTGCTGTACCACTAACCCGATCAATAGCGTTTTCAAATTTGACTCCCGAAAACTCGAACTCTTGATATTCAGTCGCTTTAGGATATTCATCTTTGAATTTTGCCACGTCAAGCAGTGCATCCCGAACGTAAAGTCTTGTAATGGTTTTACTTTTAGCATCGCCAAACATTTCTTTAATACTTTGGCTGTCATTCTCTGTAGCGGTCGAACCTTCCTTTTTCCCAAGCATTGAGCGTAGTTTACCTTTCAAGGAACTGCCAGGAATATACGGACGGCCTGCAGCATCCTTAACCACATTGAGGTCAACACCGCCAACTTCATACGCTGATTTCGAACCGCCAATATGCAAGCCTGTCAAGGTTCGGATATCGCCATTAAGGATAATTTTTCCAATTAATTTCATTTTTCAAAAGTTTTACGAATTGAAGGAAAGTGGGTCATTTGTTTTTGTCACCGTGATGGTATTTGTGGTAGCAGACTACGGCCTCGAAGAACAATTGGCATTCTGCCACTTCTTCCTTGTTCTCAACTGCCTCCAAAATTTTCTCAAATAGCTCGACGGCCTGTTTGGCTGTTGGATCAACTTGTTTTCCGGCAATGTTTACGATATGAGGACGCGCTACAGCTTGTATTGCAGACACTTCGTGATGCCGTTTGACTACCCCATAGATATTTCTGATTTGATGCGTTTTAAGTTGAACACACCCATGTTTAACGAATTCACTTGTTTTAGAAATAATCTCTTTGGCGTAATCACTCTTAGACATTCGCAAAATTTCGCGGATGTTGTTTTCCAAATACTCACGCGCTTCACTCATGTTTTGGGGATGTTGACGCTCGTTTTGACGTGAATCTTTGTTTTGTTGATGCCGGTCGTAGCCGTGCCGAAATGGTTGATTTGGCATGATGATCGCAATTTTTAATCATTGTTAGTTTTAGCAGACCGGCAGAGCAATTCTGCCCATCGTGCTGCGACGGAAAATACAAGTGGACTCATCTGTTGCCCACTGGTAAGGGTGATGAGTATTGATTTTTGACATTCATGGATAATATCTTCCACAATTTTTTCTACTTCGGGGTCCGGGTCGTTTTGTCGCCGGTCGCCGCGTAGTTTACCGAGATAAAACGTCAGGCGATTGAATTGTGAAATACTCAAAGATCCTTCTTCGACTAGTCTTCGCTGGACGCGGTCGTAGCCAAAAGCGACATTTTTCAAACGCTCGAGTATAGATTTCGGTCGTTTTTTATCCTTGATCATGAATTCAAGTTGTCGGGCAAAAAAACGCGCCCGTTCAAATTCCTGCCAAGTCAAAGTTTCATCAAAGACTGTAATCTTATTTTTTTGAGGTTCAAATTCACCTTTTCTAACTTGATATTTTGCCGATTTCAATGCTTCATCTGCCAGTTCTGCAAAGCGAACGACAGGAAACTTGTCGTGTACCACCAATAAACCTGCGGAAAGTGTAATTTGCTGAGGCAGGTTTTGGGCTTTCAAAAAAGATTTAAATTCTTCATTAAGTAGCAATGAGAACTCAAAGACCGCATCCCAGGCCCCAATGAAAAAGCAATCATCCCCGCCTGCAAAAACCGGGTATATGTTGTGCCGAAAAATATCATCCCGGATTTCGTCGATATTCCCTCCACGGATTTTGGAAACGAATTTTTGAGTAGTAAGCAAATGGTAAACTTTGTTTTCAAAAAACGCTTTCAAACCTTTTGACAGGTCTTCAATTTCTTTTTTGGATTCTAAATTCGAAAAAGTTCGGCTCAAGTTGTCGGCATCCATTTTCAGAATGCCCAATTTTTCAGAACCCGTCCGCTGCCAGGCAAATGCAGATAAAAACTCAAAAGGAATGATATGTCCATCGCGCGGTTTATAATCGGATTCATCTTCCCTTTGTTCCATGGCTTGTTCCACCCGCTCAATGGCAGGGCGGTATTTCTGCCTGATTTCTGAAGTCCATTTAGGCATTTCATTTAACAAGCTATTGCGAAGCCTGTCACCTTGACTCAAAAATTGGAGACTTTGCCCGAAAATAGAAATTCCATCCACTTCAACCGTCAACTTTAGACCGCCAGTTTGCCATTGGAAAGAACTGGCGTTAACCAATTTTTCCGTTAGGTTTTTCCAATCTCCATGTTGATGTCGGTCAAATGTACTGAAGGCTGAGAATAATGTTTTGAAAGGGGCTAGCTTATCTTCGGGTGCACAAATTTCATTCATTACTTGCCAAGCATCCACAAAACCTCCTTCAAAATCTGTGCTTTCCATCCAACTGAGACAGAGGTAAATTTCATCCGTTGCTAAGGCCTCGTTAATTTTTTGGCGCAATTGGCTGATTTGTTGCTCCGCCTCCGCACGAACGAAAAGATAAAAATTACCGCCACCCTCATAGAATTCTAAAACGTTTTGAGGCCCAAACGTTTGTCGAACTAGTTCCACACCTGCCTTCGCCATGGCTATCACAGCGAAGGAACGCGCCTTCAAACTTTTAGCTGCCCCTTTAGATTGAATATTGAAAATAAAATCTTGAATTCCGGAGACATCCCCTCGAATTAAGAAATTGAAGTTTTTTAGACTCATCTTTTTGATTTTCAAACGTTTGTAATTCTGGGTTTTATCAACTCTAAAAACTCCAGACTACTCATCAAATTCCCATAAATCTGTGCCCGTGAATTGGCAAAATTGATTTTTCTGGAAAGCTCGGGAGTGTCATTCTGAAAATCCCAGGAAGTGGGTTTTCCGAAGTAAAAAAGCAGTTGCTCGCCTTTTGCGTATTCCCGCACCACTGATTTATCTATCATATTATCATCGTTGTTTACGAATACTACTTCGTAATCGAAATCATTAATAGATTTGAACGTGTCCCCTATTTGTTCAAAGCGAACGTTTGGAAATTTTTTTTCTTTGAAAAAATCTCGCAGGAAACTGTCATTCCCTGTTTGGCTGGTCAACACCAGAATATTTGCTTTTTTCAGGCTGGTTAGCTCCTGCAGTTTTGCCTCTGCTTTTTCCTGCACGTATTTTTTGAGCCAATCCTTCAACCAAAAATTCCAGCCGACCATGACAAAAAATACAAATCCTGCGGCAGATAGTGTAAGTCCTTGCCAGCTAAACAATTCAACTGCCGTTGAAAGGCCGCTCTTGTTGTCTAGCAGATATTTTAAAAGGGTATCCTGCGCCGGAGTAACAAACGGGATTCTTCCGATACTGTCACCAACAACCATGGAATCCTGCCCCCATCCCAATTCTGCCCCCAAAATCGCCCCAATCACCAATACCAGACGTAAATAATTCATATTCAGATTGTTTTAAAATTAGGCAGGGCTTTCAATTCCTAAACGCCCCTTCCGCACCACCCCAAAACCCACTCCCCCACCCTTCCCCAGCCCAATCCATTCCGGCAACGACATATTCGTTTTAAACTCCAGCGAAAAGCCGAGCACTTTCACGCCTTTATAGTCCACGAATTTTTCGTCGAGCAGTTTGGTGATTTTCACGTCGAAGCGGCGGTCGAGCGTCCAGTTCACACCGCGGGCGAAGGAGAGGATATGGCTGGCGAGGATATTTTCGAGGAAGGCGAATCGTTCGGCGATACCTTCGAGGGTGCGGTATTCGCGGTAGTGGTCGGCGTTGAGGGCCTGCCAGTTGTGCAGGCGATAGGCGAAGTCGTGTTCCCACACGTTGAGGGTGGTTTGATCCACATGCAGGTTGGCGATGCGGAGCGGCACGGTGTGGTAGGCCGTTGTGGCGCCGCTGCCCTGCTTGAGTTCCACCGACCAGTCGGGCTGACTAAAAAAGTGGTGGGCTTCTTCGATACCCTGGTCGAGGCAAAGCAGCATGGGGCGGAAACCGCCGTCGTGGGGACTGACTTTATACTGAATGAGGGGATAGCGGTGGTGCAGGCCGCCAGTTTCGTTGTTGTGGTTGTGAAACCAGTCGTGTTCCAGGCCTACCTTGCCGGCAATGGCGCCCCGGAAGCGAGGCAGTTCCCAGGGATTTAGCGGAATATCGAAGGTGACGGCAAGCGTCCGTAGTTTAAACATGTTGGATTTGGGTATCCGGTTTGGTAAAATTTGGTGTGTTTGTGGCCCGGCGGCTCCTTTGCCCGGCCGCGTGCCAAGGTACTGAAAAAACAAGTGGCAAAACGGTGGGTTTAGCCAATTTTTTTCTGCTAACCGGATTCCAAAAACCGTACCAAATCCGGTGTATTACGACCGGCCGTTTCCCCTGCCATCAGGGTTGCCGGCGCAGCCGCTCCTCGTGCAGGATGCCGAAAATCAATAAAAATAAGTCGATAAAATACTGACAATCAATATATTAAATTTGCGACACCGCCCGTTTTTTCAGATATTTTTCCAAAAAGACATCATGTTCTTAACTAAATTTTAAGATTTTTGGCTCGAAATTTGCGACGTGTTTTTCGCTGTAATTCCCTGATACCCAACTCATATTAAAACTTTTATCTCTTCTAAAGCATTGTCCGGCTAAGGCAGGATTGCGACCCAATCGACAGGCTTCCACAATTGACTCAACGCCAGCTTCTAAAGCATTGTCCGGCTAAGGCAGGATTGCGACAACACACCTTCTACTGTATCACCAATATTATGATCTCCTTCTAAAGCATTGTCCGGCTAAGGCAGGATTGCGACCTTACTTCGAATTGATTTACGATACGTAGCATTTTTCTTCTAAAGCATTGTCCGGCTAAGGCAGGATTGCGACTTACCCCTGTCCTGGTGTCTGAGACTGCGTGGACCCTTCTAAAGCATTGTCCGGCTAAGGCAGGATTGCGACGCTATTTTCGGCATATGGCCGCCCTGCACGGATACAACTTCTAAAGCATTGTCCGGCTAAGGCAGGATTGCGACATGGATTACTGGATGGATTGACACATCTGATCAGGCTTCTAAAGCATTGTCCGGCTAAGGCAGGATTGCGACCCCGCGATCACCTGTGAAGGTGTAGTGGAGCTGTTTGGCTTCTAAAGCATTGTCCGGCTAAGGCAGGATTGCGACGGTATTGCAGTTTTCTAAGTTACCAACTGACATTACGCACCCTTAAAAACTTGGAGAGTAAAGTTCATTGACAGTATGACATTTTAGGTATTGGATTTCGCTCCAAGCGGCTTTAAGCGCCTTGAGATAAATTTTGTGTTTTAGGGCGAAGTGGTTCATGCGATGCGCGATTTTCAATTTTTCGAGTTGGACAAGCCCCCACATGGCTGCAAACAAGTGATTTTTCTGTGAGCGCTCCATTTTGGTGGGCGACTGTGCGATACCGGCGTTTTGCTTGACGGATTTGTGCGACTCCTCCACTTTCCACCGTTTTTGGTAGAGTTGGAAGATTTGTTCGGCATCCAAATCGCCATTGCTCGTTACAAGAAATGCTACCGCAGTAGAGCCATCTATGTTTTTATAGACTTTTTTGATCAAAAACAGATCAAATGGCACACTTTCCATGCGCACCTTATGAACCACTCCCGGCTGTATTTCCTGTTGGCTAACTGATTTGAATTCCCCTGCCGCTCCCTTTGCTCCCACCAAAGCGACCTTTCGGTTCTCTTTGATGGCGCCGACAAAGTGCTTGTTCAGATTTTTTACTACGAAAACCATGTTTTCCGCAGCGCTGTACCAGGTGTCCCACAACACATAGCCGAACTTGACCTGGTTGTGATGGCACAAAACCTCCAGTCGCTCCCGCATCAACTCGTTCTTGGTCTTGGGGCTGCGCATTTTTTCTTTGCCCGTCTTGGTATCCAAATAAGGCTCGGTCTTGGCGATTACCTCAAAAGCAATGGGCAGGTTGATCTGTCCCAAGCCATCGTCACTAGATACCGTATACAGGAAGTTCAAGACGTTGATACTCAAAACGTACCGTTGATTGGCATGATCCCAATTGACTGTAATAATGGTATTGGGAGTAGAATGCGGTTTTTCAACCAAAAAATCATCCACCACGATACAGCCGTCGTCTCGCTCCACTTGCCGCACCATCGGCTTAACCAACTTCCAAAAGGCTTTTTGATCCAACTCGCGCTGCGCGATGGTTCGGGTGATGTGGTCGTGACTGAGCGCCTTGTCCAAAATCTCGCTCATGTCTACCGCGCTGACCTGGCCTTGGTGGGCGATCAGGTAGTCAACGTACAACTCAAAAGTCTGGGCCTTGAGCATGGTTCATTTTTTGAACCGCAAATGTCATACTGTCAATGAACTTAATTCGCCTAATTTTAGGGGGTGCGTAATGTCAGTTACCAACCTTCCATCTTCTAAAGCATTGTCCGGCTAAGGCAGGATTGCGACTTGCTAACAGTGGCTGGTGACCGCGGCCATGATGCCTTCTAAAGCATTGTCCGGCTAAGGCAGGATTGCGACCTGATTACAGCAACTGAGTCGCCCCGTGGTTGGACTCTTCTAAAGCATTGTCCGGCTAAGGCAGGATTGCGACCCAGTGTATCTGGTATTTTTATTCCGATATCTCTGGCTTCTAAAGCATTGTCCGGCTAAGGCAGGATTGCGACCCACATATCTACATCAGTATGCGACACGGTTATCTCTTCTAAAGCATTGTCCGGCTAAGGCAGGATTGCGACGTTTGCGAAAACCTCTTCAGGTTCGCCAGAATAAGGCTTCTAAAGCATTGTCCGGCTAAGGCAGGATTGCGACATAATAGATACCGTTTTCCTGCTGGCGGGAATAGTCTTCTAAAGCATTGTCCGGCTAAGGCAGGATTGCGACTAATCAATATTGCTCTCCATACACCAGCGCGCGATTTCTACTAAAGCATTGTCCGGCTAAGGCAGGATTGCGACAGGCGAGAGCTACTTGCTTCACAAGCTCGTAATGCACTTCTAAAGCATTGTCCGGCTAAGGCAGGATTGCGACGTTTACGTATCCTGTGGCTTTGCTAATCATATAATCTTCTAAAGCATTGTCCGGCTAAGGCAGGATTGCGACTGACTCTGCGATTCGCAGGAATTTGATCCAATAGGCTTCTAAAGCATTGTCCGGCTAAGGCAG
>CAUJEY010000170.1 GCA_963169325.1 Bacteroidota bacterium | reverse complement strand
GGTTGATGAACCCGGCAGTACCGGGTACGAAATACCCCAGGCCCACGCCGAGAAACATGGCGGCAAAAATCCAGAGCGTGAGGTAGCGGTCGAGAAACCCGAGCCGTTTGGGGGTGTTTGTATGGTTTGTGTTCATGTTTTAAAGATAGATTTATACCTGGCGGAAAGTCAACCTTAATTCCATCGCAAAAATACGATGAAGAATGAGAGCGCCAAGCAAGCGTCCAAAATTATTCGTACATTTGCGTTGAAAAAACAGCTCATGGCACATATTGTAGATTTAGGCAAATACACCGACCGGCAGCAGCAACTTGCCCGTATCGCCAAGGCAATGGGGCACCCGGCGCGTATTGCCATTCTTGAGTTGCTCGAAAAGCAGTCTCATTGCTATCACGGCGACCTGACGGCCGATTTACCGATAGCGGCTTCGTCCGTATCGCAACATCTGAATGAATTGA
This sequence comes from Bacteroidota bacterium, assembly GCA_963169325.1. Classification (GTDB taxonomy): domain Bacteria; phylum Bacteroidota; class Bacteroidia; order Chitinophagales; family Saprospiraceae; genus M3007. The sequence goes on along the minus strand of CAUJEY010000170.1, from coordinate 19,126 downwards.
AAGACGCCGGGTTGATCCAGGGGGAGTTCAACCCGCCGAAGGTAAAATACTGCATCAACCGGGAAAGATGGCAGGAAGCCCAACGCCTGTTTGGAGCATTTTTTCAGGACTTGCCTGGTGAAAATGAGGAGGCGAGTTGTTGTGACTGACCCCAGGTAACTTACCCATAACGCTCCGGTGTTAATTTTTTGCAAACAATTATTCGTATTTTTACGAACAACGAAAAGTTCGTACATTTGCGATGAATAAAACTTAACACCATGAGAAGTATAAAAATCCTCGGCACGGGTTGTGCCAAATGCAAGCAGGTAGAAGCCATCGTCCGCAGCACGGTCGCCGAAATGGGCATCGACGCGACGGTGGAAAAAGTGGAAGACATTGAAAAAATCATGGCATACGACGTGATGGTTACGCCGGTGTTGGTCATCGACGAGGTCGTCAAAATAAAAGGACGGGTACCATCGGGTACGGAAATAAAAGCCTTGCTGGCATAGTCCAATGTTCGACTGGATACAACATTTCGCAGATTGGCTGATCTACGGAATTGCCGGTATCGCGCAGGGGACACATTTGGGCGATGCGCTCAACTTCTTCGTGTACGATACCCTCAAAATCCTGGTTCTGCTGCTGCTCATCACCTTCCTGATGGGCATTGTGAACGCCTATTTTCCCATCGACCGTATCCGGAATTTCCTCAGCCGCAACAAACTGTACGGCGGCGAATATTTGATCGCCTCCACCTTCGGAGCTGCCACACCGTTCTGCTCCTGCTCCTCCGTGCCGCTGTTCATCGGTTTCGTCAAAGGCGGCATTCCGTTGGGTGTCACCTTCGCCTTTTTGATCACCTCGCCCCTGGTAAATGAGGTGGCGGTAGCGATTTTCCTCGGCATGTTTGGGCTGAAAACGACGGTTATTTATGTGGTCAGCGGCATCCTGTTGGGCATGGTCAGCGGTTTTATCCTGAGCCGAATGAATCTCGAACCGCTCCTCACCGAATGGGTGCGAAAAATACAGGCCAATGCCGAACACGAGCGCGAAGTATTTGAACTCGAAAAAAAGACCTTCTTCCAACGCGTACCCGGCATCTGGAACGAAGCCTTCGGCATCGTAAAAAGTGTGTTCGTGTACGTCATCATCGGTATCGGCATCGGCGCCGCCATGCACGGATACGTGCCGGAAGGGTTCTTTGAAACCTATATCGGAAAAGATACCTGGTATGCCGTGCCGTTGGCTGTGTTACTGGGGGTACCCATGTATGCCAACGCCGCCGGCATCGTACCGGTCATCCAGGTTTTTGTGGCAAAAGGTATCCCGGTCGGTACCTCGCTGGCTTTTATGATGGCAGTGGTGGGGCTTTCCATTCCCGAAGCCACCCTGCTGAAAAAAGTAATGACGGGGAAACTGATTGCCATTTTTTTCGGAGTAGTAACGGCATGTATTATCTTGTCCGGGTATATTTTTAATGTAATCCTGTAAAGAATGATGAATTATAAATGATGAATGATGAATAGCCGAATCGTTTGCATACTCATAGTAACCCTCCTGGCGCTTGCCTGTAAGGAATTATGAATTATAAATGATGAATGATGAATAGCCGAATCGTTTGCATACTCATAGTAACCTTCCAGGCGCATGCCTGCAATGCGCCCGCACAAGGAGGCTATTGGGTGAAAACGGCAGGCTTGGAGGCGCCTACCGGGCAAAATGCCCGTCAGGCCGCTATCCTGGTGGATACTATTCAGGCAGAACACCTGTACGCCATCGGTGAACCGGCAGACGGCCGCGGCGAGATTTTCCTGTGGGACAACGCCGTATTTGTAGCCGCCGTCACACCGGATACCCGGGAGCCTTACGTACAACGCCTGGCTAAAAACCTGCACGCCTCTTACCTGCTTTATGCCGATGTGCCCCAATGGGATACGATCGTACTCACAAAACCGGTAGACGCACTATCCGAATTGCAAACCGCCATCGCGCAGGCCGCTGCCGGAAAGGGAATAGATACTACCCAGACTTTCCCCTTCCTCCTGATCGGCAAAATCAAATCGGGGGAGGGCAAAATCATGTTCCGGGATGACGCTGCACAACGCCCTGACGCGGATGGGAATTATACCTTTCCACTAAAAGATAAGCGGGCGCAAATGATCGGATTTTTTCGGGGCGACAGTGGCGACATACGAATCCACTTCCGGCTCCAGAACAAATACCACGCCGGTCGGCTTGTCGCTGCTGATTTCGATGAAAACGAACCAATACGGCTATTCTTAGCCAAACGATAAACACCAGACATTTAAATTCAATTTTGTCATGAAAAACAGCTTTTTGCAACTCCTGATCCTGACGAGCCTCCTCTTTACCACATATAAAAGCGACGCACAAAAATGGGTCGGCTCTTCCGGCGCCGCCAAAATCGAAGTGATTGATTTTCACACGACCCACCGCTGCCAAACCTGCCTTGCCATCGAAAATGCTGCCCGTAACGTAGTGGAACAAGAATTTGCCGGCGAGGTAAAAGCCGGCAAAATCGTGTTCAAAACCGTGGATGTGGACGATTCAAAAAACAATCAGATAGCCGAAAAATTCGAAGCCAGCGGCACCGCGCTTTTTATTTACAACGGCAAAACCGGCCAGGCACTCGACCTCACCGAAGCCGGGTTCATGTATGCCGTGAACAAGGAAGCCAAACTAAAAGAATACATCCGCAACGCCATCCGTAAAAACCTCTTATTGCTCTAATTTATGGAATGGCTGAACGAACTGGCCCAGTCGCGGGAAATCCCCTGGCTGGCCGCCTTCGCCCTGGGCTTGCTCACCGCAGTAAGCCCCTGTCCTTTAGCCACCAATGTGACGGCCACTGCCTACATCGCCAAGGGGTTTACAGAAAAACGCCAGGTGCTGTGGAGCGGCGTGTTGTACACCGCCGGCCGGGCCTTTAGTTACACCCTGATCGGCCTGGTCGTTTATTTCGGCGCGAGCAAATTTCACATCGCCCGGTTTTTTCAAGGCAACGGCGAAAAATTTCTGGCGCCCGTGCTCATCCTGATCGGCCTGATTATGCTGGGTGTGATTAAGTTGGATTTTTTAGGCAAGATCAATATTTCCGAACGGTTCTCCGAACGGTTCAAAGGCCAGGGACTTTGGGGAGCGCTGATGCTCGGCGTCCTGTTTGCCCTGGCTTTTTGCCCATACAGCGGCGCGCTCTACTTCGGTATGCTGCTGCCCATGACGGTGGCCGGCGCCGACGGCCTGTACCTGCCCCTCATCTTTGCGCTTGGAACGGGATTGCCCGTACTGCTGTTCACTTACCTCATCGCGTTTAGTATGGAAAAAGTGGGGCGGTATTTCAACGCCATCCAGCGCGTGGAAAAAGTGATGCGGTATGTGGCCGGGGCGGTATTTTTGTTGACAGGCGTGTATTATGCTATGATTTTTTTGAAATGGATTTGATTTAAAAAAAAGTGATAAATCACTACATCATGAATAAAATACATACACTTTCCGTCCTCCTCCTTCTTGTCCTCTACACCGCCTGCCAAAACGGGCCGTCCACGGGAAACACTGCTGCCGCGGCGCCATCGCTGGACAGCATTCGCGCGGAGGGCCGGGTGATTGCCAAAGCGAGCTTTGAGGCCCTGAGTCAGAAACTCGCACAAGCCCTGGAAACCGGCGGCGTACCACACGCCCTGCAATTTTGCCATGCCAATGCCGATCCGCTCACCGATTCTTTATCGGCCAAATACGGCGTCCGGATCCGGCGCATAGCGAAACAATACCGCAACCCGAACAATGCACCCGACGCCCAGGAAAGAGCGCTTTTTGATGGTTTTGCGGCCATGAAAGCAGGTGGCAGAGACTTAAAAACCGTGGATACGGCCCTGGTGCTGGCGCCGGGTCGCATCCTTTTTGCCAAACCTATTTTGCTACAGCCGCAATGCGTGGCTTGCCATGGGAAAGTGGGCGAAACCGTGACGGCAGAAAATTACCGGGAAATCCAAAAACAATATCCCGGCGACCGGGCAGTGGGTTTTAGCCCCGGAGATTTGCGGGGGATGTGGGCAATTTATTTTGAGTAAATGATTGAACACATTTATTTGATATTAAACACATAGGCACATAGGACACATAGTTTTGAGAATCAAATATCTATGTGACCTATGTGCCTATGTGTTTAATAGCTCTAAGCAGTTAAGATCAGGTCTGAACTACCGCCGGAAAATAGCTACAACTAAACCTCCCACCAAACCCAGCAAGCCCGCCAACAGCCAAAGCAGGGAGCAGGAAACGGTTTCGTTGCCCAACACGATCTGGCAGCCCTTTGCCCGGATGTTTAACGGTGCGGCATCGCCGGTGAGTACCATACCCGACCAGTAGTACGGGATTGCGGAGCCCTCGTGTTCGTCGAGAAAACGCAGTTTGGCTTGTTGCAACGCCAGATCTTTGGCTTGTCCGGCCCGAATGTTTTGTAAAAACAAATCAGTAAGCCGCGCCGTGGCGGCATCGTCGACCGACCAGAGCGTCATGGCGGCACTGGGGCAGCCGGCATCCTGGAAGGCACGGGCCAAACTGAATATACCCTCGCTGCCCGCTGCCCGGCCAACGCCCGTTTCGCAGGCGCTGAGCACGACCAGGCCGGCATGCAGCCGCAGCAGACTGATCTCATGCGCGAACAGGACGTGTCCGGCTTCTTCGGCCGGCAGTTGTGTGGCTGCGGCCAGCGTATGGCTTTGCGTACCGGAGCCGTACTTACGCTTGCTGCCGGCAAATGCTAAATAAGAAAGTTCCGGCCGGCTGCCGTTGGCGCTGCCGTGGCCGTAAAAATGCAGGATTTGAAAATCAGGCGCTTCCGTGCAGAAACGCTCGCGGGTGGCGCGCCCGCCCAGCACCATTTGGCCCTTAAAGGATTTGGACAACCCAAGCACACAATCGGGCCCAAACCGGACCGGCGCGAAAAATCCGCCGGCCAAATAGCCCGGCGCCGCGCCGAAATAGCCGCTGCCGTCGGCGCTTGTAGCCAGCGCACCGGCCTCCCGCAACACCGTAGCCGACGCCGCAAAACGCACCCGTGCCTGCCGGAGCAGATACGGCAGGCGCCGAAACGATTGTTCCGCTTCAAGCGGCGCCCGGGGCAACAGCAGGTCGAACGGCAGGCTGCCCAGCGATCCGTCGGGCGAGATAATCAGGTCGCGCAGCGGCATATTGCCCACCAGCGGCGCCAGCAGGGTATCGTACAACATTCGGGCTTCCTGCACGAATTGTTGCCGGAACGCCGGATCACCCTCCCGGTTCAGGCCCATGTTTTCATCCTGAATAAAAAACAGAAAAGCCTCCAGGTTGGCCGCCGACAGGGTACCCCGGAATAGTTTTACCGCATGGCGGGTGATACCGAGGGCGTACAGGGCTCCTGTTTCGGGGTTGAAAAAATACTCGGCAAACAAGGAACTGTCGCCCGGCAGCATGGCCCGGATATCCGCCAGTGACGCCACGGCGCGCGCATATCGCGCTTCGAAGTACTCGGGGAAGGCCGTTTTCAGGGAGTCCATCAGCCCTTGCCGGGCTTCCTGCACCCGGAAAATGCTGCTTTGCAACTGTGCGATGATCTCCGCATCGGGTTCTTCATAAGCTTCTTCGGTGGCCAGTTCGTTTTTCAGGTAAATCAGTTCGCGTCGCAGATCGTCTTCCTGCCGGCGCAATTCCGGGGGTATGGGGGCTGCCTGCAAGGCGTATTCGCCGGCTAACTTTTGCCGCAACAAAAGGGCGCGGCTTTTTTCCAGAAAAGCGGCGATTTTTTCCGCAGCGCCGGCATCGGCCCAGCGCTGGCGCCGCTCGAATAAAATTTGCAGGTAACGCTCGTGCAGGTCGCGGGTATTTTCCAGGGAATACAGTTTGGACGACTCGAAGCCGTAAATCGACGTCAGGGTGTCGTTCATGGCCAGGGCCAGGGCCGTAGTGCTGTCGGCCTGTTCCAGCAAAACCGGCGAAGGTTGCGCCTGATATGCAACCCACAGTACCCGGCTTTTCAGGTCGAGCGCTTCGAGGATCGCATTTTCGGGGTAAAACAGGCGCTCCGGCGGGTTCTGCCGGTTATCGGCCGGTTGGAACGCGGGCAGTACGTCTTGTAAGGCGCGCTGGCACAGGCGAAGGGCCGTTTCGGTGTCCGGTTTTCCCGGCCGCTCGAGCAGCAGTTTGGCGCGGCGGTGCCGGATTTTGGACCGTTCGCGGTTCAGGGGTAGATCGTTCTGCGTATAGAGTTCTTCCACACGGGCAAAAAACAGGTCGGCAGAGTCGAAGCTGGATTGGCCGGCCGCCACTTCTGCCAGCGTAACCAGCGCATCGGGGTTGTCGCCGGCAAGTTCGATGGCCTGTTGGGCCAGTATTTTTGCAGAATCCGGGCTGCCCTGGAAAAAAAACGTTTGCGCCCAGTTCGACAAAATATGCCCGCATAAATCCGCTTGTTGCGCCTCGTCCGGATTAGGATGTTGCCCGGCATAAGCATAACCGTACCGGAATTGTTGTTCGGCCGAATCAAGTTTGGAGATATCCAGATAGGCCCTGCCCAGGTCGGCATACACTTCAGGGATACCGATGGTGTCCTGTTGTTGCCGGCAGGAATCGAGCGCAATTTGCAGCACCCGCACGGCTTTTTCACTTTCACCCAGACGGGTATAGATATTGGCGAGCGGTTTGTACAGGAACCGGCCCGAGTTGGAGGTAGCGGGCAAAGGCCCTGCTTCGTGGGCCAGCCGGGCTTTTTCATAATAATGCAGCGCGTTCCAAAAGTCTTCTTGGGTACGATAAGCGTAGGCGATATGAAAATCAAAACGGCCCGCTACCTCCGGGCAGGTATTTTGGGCATACGCCAAATCGACCAGCAGGGTATCGATGGCCCTGGCGGAGCCGTTTTGGCGGTCGCCCCGGCGCATGGCGCGTGCCATTTCAATCCGGCATTGCGCCCAGAACATGGGGCGGCAACCGCCCGCCAGCGCCTGTTGTGCGGCCAGCCGGTGCAGGGAATCAGCCGCGGCAAACTGCTTATTGTCGTAAGCTGTATTGCCCAGGTCCAGCAGGTTTTCTGCCTCCCGGCATTGGCTGGATAATTGGTTCGTTTTTTCTTCCTGATGACAACCCGAGCCAAACAGCAGCACGCCTATTAAACCGAACAATATCGTTCTGGTCATTACCAACGATAAATTTTGTTAATCAGTTGAATCTGCCTTTTTTGAAAATGGGCAAAGTTGAATTGCAGATAAACAAACGGGAAATGATAGCTGACACTATCTTCAAACAGCTGATTAAAACGATATTTATAGCCTGCGCCCAGCGAAATACCCGGCACGGTGGTCATGTTGAACGCATCAAGGGAAACCGCCAGTTCGTGTTCCAGGCGGTTGCCCAGGCCGGATTTCAGCGGAGCGTCCACCCCGTCGAGGGTGGCATCGTACACATACCCGAGGCTGTACCCTGCCGACAAACCCAAATTTACCGGGCCGGCGGGAATATGGGTATAGCGGATTTGAGCCGGCGTCAGGTGAACATATTTGGCGACAGCCCGGCTTTGATCCTCCAGGTTAAAGGTGCTTTTGCCCAGCCCCAGTTCGAACTGCCAAAACCAGCGTGGCGCCTTCAGGTAGGCACTTTTCAGGGTATTTTCCTTGGCCCGGACGAGCGGCACCTGAAAGGTCAGGTTCAGGCCGGTATTGCGCAACGAGTCGGGGTTAGGCAAAAAGTTGTGGTATTTCAAACCCAACAGCCAACCATAGCAAAGCCGGGCGGGTTCGCGCACGTGGACGATCGCGGGGCCCGTTGCTTCCACATCTTCTTCAAAAAAATTATTATTGACCATCTTGATGACGCCGGTAGCCCTGATTTTATCGCCGTCACGTAAATTCAGGCCCGGCTTGGTATCCATGGTAAAGGAAAAAGAACCTTTCCCGGCCGGGTTTGCGCCACCCCGGGAGGGCGGCAGGTTGATTCCGTTAAACTCAAACACAGCTTTATTGCCCGTGCAGCAAGGAGCGGCCGGAAACGCGGCAGGTACCTGGAAATCCAGATTCCGGGGCGCGTAGGAGGCCAGATTAATCTTATTGTCAAATGTCACTTCCACTTTCAGGTTGGGCGTCGTGGCCGTGCCGATATTTTCCACAAAAACGGTGTACTCCAGTTTATGCACCGGCGCCGGGCCGGCCGGCGTCACCTCACCCGGGCTGACCACCAGGGCATTGGGGTCGCGGGAGCGGTTTACCTTTATTTCCGCAACGGCTTCGCCCTCGAAGTAAAAGGGGTTAGGGGGCGCCGCGCTGCCTTTGTCTTTGGAAATGCCCAGCATCGTGGGCAATGTTACCGGTACCGTGTTGGTTTGCTCGTCGTCCCAGTCCACTTTTGCTTCCAACTGGTACGCCACGCTGTCCATGGCCTTGTCGGTCACCATCATTTCGATAAACAGGGTTTGGGCCTGATTGATGGGAATATTGCTGACGGTCCAATCGCACAGGGTAGCCGTTTCGGTCACGTTGGTGGAAGTTACGTTTCCATACCGGTCCGTGGAGGAGGGGAATATTTCTCCCATATAACGAAACTCGTTGCGCGGGAACAGCACGCTCACACGTCCGGACCGCGTTTGAAACGCATCGTTCAAATTTTTTACCGACAGCGCCAGGTAGACGGTGTCGCCGATACGCGCGGCGCCCCAGTTGGATACCATCGCTATTTCTTTGCCTTGTTGCATCGAGTCGGCCGGTAGCGGCGCCGTGCTTACGCCACCGGCAGGCACTCTTGCCGGCATACGCGGCGGCTCGGGGTCGTCGGTGTATTTACCCCGCACCTTGAGCGCCGTTTTATATTCCTGATTATTGGGGAAACTTCTTGACACGTCGGGCAAGCGGCTGTACACGCCGTCGTCATACATCCAGAAATTTACCCAGCCGGCATTTGCGCTGTCGGCTTTGGTCTCCAGACTACCGGAAGGGCTCGGCGTGGGGTTGGTGAGATCGGGTGTAAAGGTTTTATTCGGCCATGCGCCGCCGATGACAATCGTGTCCTGAGCGGACACTTCGGAAATGGGGCCCCCAGCGCTGAGCAAGCCCAGCAGAAGGAAACGGACAAAGCATTTTTTCACCATGGTTTCGTAACGTATTAAAAGCAGGAGGAATGTGCGGTAGAGTCGCAATTGGGGGTAAACGGTCAATTTCCAAGTGGTAAAAGTATAAAAATAAAAAAGGCTGCCAAACATAAGGAAATTGGCAGCCCGTTCAATCTTTTCTTTAGAGTAGTGTCAAAAGTCTCAAAAACTAAGCGGTATGGTGCAACTACCAGTTACATTCCATCTCCGGTAATAACGCGGGACGTCCACATTGTTTACTTTTTCCACGACTAAAAGGTTATAATTCCCCGGCATTATACTATTCATTTGTCCCGGTTTAAATGGAAGGATTCCCGGCAGGGTCTTCAGGCGGTTTATATCTGTGCCATCACACCGGGCAGGGGGAGTACTTTTGGTAAAACACTCTGAACAGTTACAACCCCTGATCGCAGCGGCCGTGCCGGCATAAATCGTCACATTTTGCATATTGGTAATTTTATTGGACGATACCGTGACCGTAACCGCCACAAAACTTGCGCTGTAAACGACAACGTTACATCCAACCTGGGACTGTCCATTTAAATCTACCGGTTTGATGATCTGATCCCGGTACCGTTCGATCAACTGCCCCTTATCAAGCAGTTCCTGCCGGCTTGTCGGACTCAATGCCGGCTTTGAATACAGTTGATTGGTGGTGCGCAACAGTTTCAGGTATTCATCCAGTTCCTTTTGGGTATTTTTAAAACGGGTGTCTTCCCGAAACCAGCATTGAAAACAATAGCTGGTGTCGGAATAAAAACTCAGTTCCCCGCTGAGGTCGCGCCGGAAGGCTCTTTTGAGCTTGGCCTCTTCCTGCAGAATCTGGTTTTTATACCGGTTGGAAAGCTCCAGTGGCAGGATGGTATCTGTAACCATAACTGCGGCACGCATTTCCTTTTTTGCCGGTTTCACGGCATTTCGTTGTTGTTTGGGCGGCACTACCTGGGCAGCAACGCTTCCCGCCAAAAGCAGGGCAAAAAAGACGAGCAAAAAATAAACGGAGCGCATAAGGCATTGATTTTAAAGTAAATAATTTCAGGTTAGGTCAGTTCAGATCGTACATGACCTGTTCGGCGGGCGAAAGCGGCCGGGCCCGTTGGCGGTCCACTGCACGTTCTAAAAGTAATGGATCGAGCGGCCAGACAAAAAGCGTCTGCCGGTAATGTTGACTCAAGAGGTACCGTCCATCGACTGAAAACTGCAAACGATAGGCCGCGGCCCAGGCATCGGAAAGCCGGAAAGTGTGCAGCCAACGCCCCCGGTAGTCCCAAAGCGCCACACTGCCATCGAGGGCAGCAGTGGCGATAAAACGGCCGTCGGGCGACCATGCCACGGCCGGTACCGGGCTGCCTTCGTCATGGCGGCCCGACAGGAATACCACCGGCGGGTTGGCGGTAAAATCCCAGCGATACACGGTACCCTGCGTACCGAACAACATACTTTTCCCATCGGGTTCAGCAGCCATGGCCGAAACAGGCAAATTCATGCCTTTCAGCGGCTTTGTCGTTTTTGTTGCCGGCGACCAGATTTCCACCCCGGTATTCCCCAAGGCAATAAACAGCATCTGACCATCTGCCGACCAACACAGCGACGAAACGCCGGCCCCGGCATAAGGGAGCAATGCCAGCAGCCGCCCGTCTGCCTGAAGTATCTCCACGGAATCGGAACGGCATAGCGCGATCAGGTTTGTTTCGGCCGCAACGATCGGCGTCAGGTCGGAGCAAGGGCGTATGCCCAAGCGTACCGCGTTGCCGTTCAGCAGGTCGCGGCGTTGCAGTTCGCCGTTTTTCAGCTGAATGAGGGCCGTGCGGCCGTCGCCCCAGAGCGTTGCATGCCGCAGGCCCGCCGTATCCAACCAAACGGGAAACGCCGTCGGCCGGCCATCGAAATTCCAGCAATACCAATGGTCCTGCAAGTCTTTGGCATACACCGCCGGGGCGCCGGGTATCAGGGCGGAAAAAACCGGTATGTCCGCCGTTTGCAGTGGAACGATTGCATTTGCCCGGAGCGACCACAACCGCACTTTGTTCCCGGAGGTAGTAGCCACCAAGTAGCGTGAACCGTTTGAAAAAAATAAATCTGCAATACGGTCGCGATGCGGCAAGACGAGCGCCAGGCGGCCGTTTTGCCACAAGCGCGCGGTCTTGTCGGTACTTCCGGAGGCAATAAGTCGTTCGCCGGAGGCGAAAACGGCCTTGCTGATATAGCCGGTATGGCGCTCCCGGCTCAAACCCAGGGTGGTATATTTTTTTGACGCCAAATCCCAAATGCCGGCAGTACTATCGGTAGCGGTCAGTAAGAGTTGTTTCCCGCCCGCCCCCGGAACCGCCGTATTGAATAAATCGCCGGAAAAAGGCAGGGACCCGTCAAATCGTTTTCGCCCCTGGCGGTCAAATATCCTGACCCGGTTCACCACGCCGTCGGGCCCGGCGCAGAGCAGCATCAGGCCGTCGCTGCCGGGCAAAAACGCGGCATCGACGATTGTACCATTCGGTTCCTTCATCTCCACTTTCTTTTCTCCGGACAGTACCGGATAAAGTTTGATGGTCTGGTCATCTTCCAGCACCAGCAATTGCCGGCTGTCGGGCGAAAAAGCCGCCGTGTGCAAAAGATCGACAGTACCGATGTTTTGATAAGTTGCCAATAGTTCGCCGCGGGCCGACCACAGGCGCTGCCTGGTATCCCCCGAATTGGTGGTAAAATACCCGCCATCCGGTGAAAAAGCAACCGAAAGCACCGGCCCCTCGTGTGCCAGCAATTTGGGCGGCATGCCTTTTTCTGCACTCCACCAGCGGGCGATGCTGTCTTGTGGATGCACCGTTACCAGCGTGCCACCATCGGGGGCCACTGCCGCATCTGCGATTTCCGGCATGCCGGCGGTGGGGAAAGTATCCGGCGCGGCGGCGTCCGGTTCGAGCAGGAGGACGCTCTGCCGGTTGGGGGAGAGCAGGAGAATTTTTTCACTCCCAGCCACCGGCCTGGCCCAGGCGGCATCGAAATCGCGGTAATGCGGCATACCGTACAACGTATCACCCATTTGAAACAGATCGCCATAAAATGTATGGATCATATTGCCTCCGGTCTCCGGATTTGCGGAATCCAGTTTCCAGGCTTCCTGAGCCAGCCGGAAAGCCAGTGTTTGGTCTTCGCCGGCCTGTAATTTGGAGCCGGTCACCAGGAAATTCACCTGGGATTTCTTTTGCTGCCGCCGGGCTTCTGCCCGTTGTTTTTGGGCATATAAAAAAGCCGTCAAAGCTAGCAGGGCCAGCAGTCCGAAAGCGGCGGCCAGCGCCACCAACCGGCGGCGTTTGCGGGCCTCAGCGTCGCGTTCCAGGCGGGCTTTTTCAGCGGCTTCGCGCAGGGTGCGCTCGCGTTTGAAGGCCAGCACGGGTGGCAGCAGGGTATCGTGGGCCAGTTCGTAGTAGTTGCCCAGGCCGGGCCGCTCTTCGCGGCGCAGCAGGCGTTTGTCGACCAGCAGGCGCAGGGTTTCCGGGGCCACGGGATAGGCGCCGAGGGTAAGGCTCGCTTCGGCCACGCTGACCCGGCGTTCATTTTTCACCAGTTCATCCTCCACCGCCACGCGGGCGTGGTTGCGCTGCCGTTCGTCCGGAATGTCGCGGATCGTATCCTGATAAAAGTCGGACAACAGCCGCTCGATACCGGCGCGTCCGCCATAAGTGTCCACCTCTACCCGCAGCGGTGATTTGCCCTGCCGGTGGGCGTCCAGCATTCGGCGCTCCAGGTGGCTGCACAACAATTGTAACTGGAAGGATTCGATTTCCGGTTCGGCGCCCAGCTGGTCGGGGCGGCGGGCGCCGAGGTTTTCCAGAATATCCTTCAGGGCCGCCTGCGCAAATTCGAAGGGCGGGCAGTCGAACGGCTCATTGGTAGCCATAGCCGGTTTCAGTATGGCTTCGGTGGCCTGTTCGGGAGTAAGGCCCTTCAGTTCAAAACGATTGCGCAGGATGCCGGGAATGCTGTCCGACAGGTCGTGCATATACCGCAGCATATCGGAACGGATCGCAAACACCACTTTTACCCGGGGCGGCTTTTCGAGGGCCAGGCGCCGGGCGTCGGCAGATTCATTTTGCAGGCGCGCCTGCACCGTTTTGGGCAGCGTCTCGTTGACGACGTCGGCCAACTGAGCGATGAAGGCCTGCCGGTCGGCGGCGTCATCGCAGAGCGTGAATATTTCTTCAAACTGATCGAAAAACAACACCGGTGTGACGCTGCCCGTGTTGGCGTTGATGGCCTGGAGGTATTCCCACAGGGTTTGCTGCGGCTGGGGGGCCACGCCGAAAATTCCGGCAATTTGCGATACGGTCTGTTGCAGGAGCGATTGTTCGCGCCGGTTGAGCCGGATGAATACCGGTTGCCAGAGGCGGGCCGGCAGCATGGGCGCGATGCCTGCGCGGAGGAGAGAGGTTTTTCCGGCGCCTGATTTGGCAAACAGCAGCACCGAACGTTCCACCATAATCAGGTCGAACAACGTTTGTTTTTCCTTCGAGCGGCCGTTAAAAATCGCGGCATCGGTTTCCTCAAAGGCACGTAAACCGGGGAAACGATATCTGCTCATGATGGAACGGCGTTTTTAAGGTCTTCGAGTAAATAATTGATATGCCGGAGCATGAGGTTGACGATGTCGGTCCAGGCGCCGTCGTGCTGGGCCCATTCGGCCACCGGCTTCACGACGCCGTTTTCCTGCGGCAAAACGAGGCGGAACTGGGCAAAAAGCGTATCTTCCCAGGCAAAACGGCGTATCAGCACCACGAATATCTTGGCTTGTTTCGCCTGGAAACGCTCCATGGCACGCGCCAGCTGTGCGCGGTAGAGGTTTTCCGAGGCGACAAAATCGGCGCTGGCCAGCACAACGATCAGTTGGGCTTCGTCGATGGCTTTTTCGATGGCCGTTCCGATGGCTTCTCCCGGCCGGATCAGCGCATCGCTCCAGGTTTCCAGGTGCTGGTGTGCGCGCAGCGGCGCCAGGTGCGCGTCGAGTTCCTTCCGGTAGGCTTCATCTTCCGGCGCATATAAACAGACCGCGCGCAATTTGATTGCCGCCGCCCCGGATTCCGGCGCCTGGACACTTTGCTGACACTGTTGCGTCAGTTCGCGGACGAACGACGCGGTGTCCGTATCCAGAAAATGCAGGCCGTACTGGTCCTTGAAGAAAAGCAGGGTGTCTTTTTGCAGCGCAGCCGGCCGCTGTACCGCCCAGTGGGCGATTTGTTCCTCGCCGTCTATTTTCAGCGCCCGCAGCAGCAGCCGCAGTTGCCAGCGCTCGAAGTCGAACCCCACGAACAGGAATACACTTTTTTCAACCTTGCATACTTCCAGCAGGCTGTTCGGTATCGCATCGCTGTGCCGGATTACATCCTGCAAATAATCCAGTTGTTCGCTTTCCGTCAGCACCAGCGAGGCCGGTTCGGTGCAGCAGCCCAGCATATTATACACCACCGGGCGGTCCGGGGTGGGTTTGTTGATTTTTTTATTGGTTTCCGCGCGATCCATGCCGGGCGGTTTGTAATAGATCAGTTCGGGTATTTTATCCACTTTTTCCAGCGCTTTTACGATCAGGGTATCCGGCGCAGCGCTCAGGATGAGGTGAAACGGCAGGGTGGCCAGCGCCTCCTGTATGGCATTGGGCGTCTTAAATCCGGCATAAAAAGCCTCCGTTTCGCGGTGGAGCGCCGTGTGGCCTTTGTGCCGCACAAACTCGCCGGCAATCTGGAAAAGGTTGTTGCGGTTGCCCTCCACCACCTTGTTGTCCCGTTCGATCAGGTCGGCCAAATAATGCGCCAGCAATTCGACCAGGGGGCGTTCTTCCCCGCCCGCAGACTGGCCGGTGGACACGCCCGAGCCCAATACCAGAATACACTCCTGTTGTCGGAGGGCGTAAAGGAGATCGTTCCAGAGTGGTTGTTCTGTCATTTTTCAGCAGGGCGTAAAGCCCGTTTTTCTATAAAAACCAAGGTCAATCTCTGTGCAATTGATTGGTTGTCAAATGATCCATATCAGTATTCGATATGAGGTTGCATGTGGCGCTGGCGAAGAGGTGTCATCAGCCGAAGTATGAGGCTGGTGACATCTCTTCGCCGTTCCCCAGTCCTGTTGGTTGGAGATGTCACCGCTCCTGCGTCGCGATGACACCTCCAACCAGGCCACATTAGAAACTGCTGGACATGAGGGAAGTGGGTTTCTTGCCATACTTTTGGAACTCTTCAGTTTTCTGCCTTTTTATCCACCTAAAAATGAAACACCAAACAAACATGCAAGCCATCGGCGCCGACATCGGCGGTACGCACATCACCTGTGCAGCAGTAGACATTGAAACGGGTGCGTTGGCCCCCGATACCCGCTCGCGCACCACCTACCTACACGACGGTCCGGCGGAAACCATCCTGCACGGCTGGGCCACCGCGCTGAACGAAACCCTGTCGAAAACCGATCCGGCCCGGCTTGCGGGCATCGGTTTTGCCATTCCGGGGCCGTTCGATTACCGGAACGGCATCTCGAAGATGCAGCATAAGTTTAAACACCTGTATGGCGTACATATCCCCACGGCCCTGCGTCCGCTGCTGACTGCCGGGCAGGACCTGCCCATGCGCTTTTTAAACGACGCCGCTGCCTTTGCCGTAGGAGAAGCCTGGCAGGGCGAAGGCAAGGGATTCCGGAAGGTGGTGGTGATTACGCTGGGGACGGGCTTCGGCTCCGCTTACATCGAAGACGGGCTGCCGGTGGTGACGGGCAAGGGGGTGGCCAAGGAGGGTTGTTTGTGGCACCTGCCGTACAAAGACAGCATCGCCGACGACTACTTTTCCACGGGCTGGTTTGTCCGGGAATATGAAAAACAAACGGGGGAAAAGTTGGACGGCGTCAAAACGCTGCTGGAAAAAGCGGGCGCCGACGATTTCGCCCGGAGCCTGTTTCTGCAATTCGGCCACAACCTGGCGGAATGCCTGGGGCCCTGGCTTCAACAATTCGGTACGGAAATACTGGTCATCGGCGGGAATATCGCCCACGCGCTGCCGCTATTCGAACCCGTGTTTCAGGATGATCTGA
This sequence comes from Bacteroidota bacterium, assembly GCA_963169325.1. Taxonomy (GTDB): domain Bacteria; phylum Bacteroidota; class Bacteroidia; order Chitinophagales; family Saprospiraceae; genus M3007. The sequence goes on along the minus strand of CAUJEY010000170.1, from coordinate 2,949 downwards.
AGAAACAAGGGATATCCATCCACCTTGCCCCTTCCAGGCTGGCAGAACACGCGGCGTTGATCGGGAGCGCCCGATTGCTGGATGATGTTTTTTGGGAACAGGTATCGGCGCATTTGCCTGCTATTTAGGTTACCGGTTTGAAGAGGCGGTCTCTTGACGTTGACACGGTTTTCGAATAAAAAACTGACTTATTGCCAGTTTTTTATTCGAAAACCGTGTCAAAATCAAAAAAAATCAGCGAAAATGAGCCGTGGCCATCTTCGCTGATTTTTTTATACTCCGGGTAATTCAAATTTTAATTCACCACCACCAGCTTCCGTGTCGCCACGCCGAACGGTGTGATCAACTCGCAAGTCAGCACACCCGGGGCGGTTACGCCGTCCAGGCGCAGCGTTTCGCTGTGGCGTCCGGCCGGGTAGGTATTGTTGATCCGGAGCAATTCCCGGCCGTTCACGTCCAGCACGCGCAATTGCGCTTCGCCGGCTGCCGGCAGGGAGAACGTGACCGTGGTTTCTTCCCGGAACGGATTGGGCCGCACCTGCATTTGCAGGGCAGAAACGGATGCTGGGTCGATGGCGCCCGTCGCTTCGCTAAATGTCAGTTCCACTTTCGATTCTGCCAGTTTGCCGGTGTAGGATAAGGCGGGCAATACGGCATCGTTGAGTTGCAATACGTCACGCAGTTTGGCGCCGCTTTGCAGGGCCGTGAAACGCAGCCGGAATGCCGGCGTCGCCTCTTCCACCTGCAAACCCGTCGCCTGCGCCCATACCGCCCGGATTTCGCCTTTGGCGACATCGTAGGTACCGAAATGGTCGGCCGTGACCGGCAGGCCACCGGTGGCTTCAACAGCCTCAAATTGCAGCTGCGCCGGATCGAACGTCAGACCGAACTGGAATGCCGCCAGGTCGTCCAGCTGATCGGCGCTAAAATCTATGGCCAGGGTTTTGCCCGATTGCAGCAACTGGTCTTTGGCACGCAGCACCAATGGTTCGCCGGCGCCGAAGTTGGCCGGGTTGGCGTAGGCCGTGGTCACGTCGCCGATTTTCATGCCATAAAAATCCTGGTTGATTTGCGGGCCGGAGACATTGGTATAGGTCCTTTGTTCAGCAAAACCCCAGGGCGGGTTGTTTAAGACAGGTGTTGTCGGTGTAAAGCGCCAGGAGGTGTTGAAAATAGCATTGGCCTGGGGGTTGCCCAGTAAAGCCTGGGTGATGAGTGAAACGTCGAAGGCGGTGACCGAGTTGCTCTTGTTCACGTCGGCGCAGACCAATTTATACGGGTCGGTGATCGGGACGGTGAAGTTCACGTGTTGTTGAATAGCCGTGACGTCGCCCGCGTTTACGCCGTTAAATTTATTGATATTTTTGGTCGGCTTGAGGGTGAAACTGCCGGTTGTCAGCGCGGTGGCGATCATATAATCGCCGTTAATATCCGACACGTCGGTGCCGGTGGCCGAGCCGGTGAGTTTGACCGTCGCATTGTTCACACCGAACGAATTGTTATTCGAGAATATGATCTTACCGCTGAATTCGACAAGGCACGACTGTACCGTTACCGTATGCGTATCGGTGCCCGCACAGCTATTATCGTCCGTTACGGTTACGGTATAGGTCGTGTTCGCGTTGATATTATTGAACGTAGCGGTTTGGCCGCTACCGCCGCCGTTCGACCAGGCGTAACTGTCATAACCCGCACCGGCATCAAGCATAACGCTGCCGTTGCTGCACACCGTGGTGGGACCGGTAATCGTAGGAGTGGGATTGGCATACACATTTACCGAATGTGTACCGGTACCGGCACAACCGTTGCCATCCGTCACCGTTACCGTGTACGTTGTGGGTAGGGTAATGTTATTGAACGTAGCCGTTTGGCCGCTACCGCCGCCGTTCGACCAGGCGTAACTGTTATAGCCTGCTCCGGCGTCGAGCAGGGCGCTGCCGCCGCTGCACACCGAGGTGGGCCCGGTGATGGTGGGCGTTGAGGCACTGTTGATTGTCACGGTCTCGGAGCAGTTGCTCGCACAAGTATTGTAGTTGTACACCTCCACCGTAACCGTGTACGTACCGGAGGCGCCGGCAGTTACCGAGACGGATGTGACATTATAACCACTAGTAGGGCTACTGGTAATCGCCCCGTCGCCGCTAATACTCCAAACGTAGTAACCAAACATTCCTGCATCGGAGGTTGCGGTGTACACGTTGTCCGTGGAGCCGCCGCATACGGAGAGCGACCCGTTTATGGAGCAGGTGGGCGCCGATTGGACGTACCGGGAAAGGGAGCAATTGGACATGCAACCGTTGGCATCGGTGATGGTGACATACACGGCCATAGAGGAACCGCTGTTAACCGTAACCGTTACGGAAGAACCTGTATTGCTGCCGTTTATGGAGCAGTTGGTGGAGACGCCCCATTGGTAGGCACTCATGCCGGGAGGACCCGTAAACACATATTGTTGTCCAATGCAAAGCGTGTCGTTGTTGGGGCCGGGGCTGGGGGGAGGGCCGATGATCGAGCACGTGGGGGGCGCAGGATGAACCGTCACGGTAGCCGTGCCGGTATTGGAGCAGCCCTGATCGCTTGTAACGGTAACAGAGTAGATATGCGGGCCGGTGGTAGTGGGTATGGCGGTCGTTACGTTGTTGAAGTCATAGAAGGGATTGTTGTTGGGGATAAAATTGCCGCTGGAATTGACGATACCTTCGCCCGTCCAGGAGACCGTGCTGCTGGATTGAGCGGCGATGGAAAGATCCAGGGTGGCGCCGAAGCAGGCCGGGTTGGGGTTGACGGTGATGTTCGCCGGTGGTGTTCGCAGGAAAATATCACTTACTTTCGAGCAAGTGCTGGTACAGCCGTTGGCGTCTGTGACCGTTACGGAAACAGTATAGGTATTGAGGTAATTCCCGGCTGTGACAGTCACAGACGAGCCGTTGGTAGGACTGGTGATCGTTC
>CAUJEY010000169.1 GCA_963169325.1 Bacteroidota bacterium | reverse complement strand
GAACGCACCCACGCCAATCCGGCGGTGAAAACGGTGCTGCAATACGCCACGGCTGCTGTTGCCGGGGTGATTCTCAGTCTGTGCCTGTATCTGGGACAGGCGGTTATTATGCCCGCACCGCCTGTATTGTTGTGGATACCGTTGGTGTGGACGGCTGTTTCGCTGGTGGCATTGCAATATTTTAAAGTAAATATGATGGGGTGGATTGGGGTGAGCGTGGTGGTGGGTTTGATTAAATATGTACTGATATAATGAAAATAAACATTATTAAATTATGGTACAACTGGTTTTAAGTCTGCCTCGGAGCGGCATCTATGCACAAATCGCGAACTCGCCCTCTGCCCTCCTTTTCTCCCCCAACTGTTTGTCATCCTGAAAGGAACCGTCCAATCTACGGGGTGTTCGCATGGCGCTGCACTCGTAGATTGGACGGTTCCTTTCAGGATGACAAACAGTTGGGGGAGAAAAGGAGGGCGGAGGGCGAGTTCGCGGATTATGCATAGCCACCGTTTGACGGTACGGAGGTCGGCGTAATTCTTTTCTTTTTTATTTTTTCAATGATAACGTATGCAACCGGAAACAAAACCTTCCCACACCGAAGTGGAGCACGTCAAAGTAAAAAGCGACTATCTGCGCGGCACCCTCGTGGAGAGTCTTGATAATGCGGTCACCGGGGCGATAAATCCCGAGGACACACACCTCATCAAGTTCCACGGGTCGTATCAGCAGACCGACCGCGACCTGGACAGCGAGCGGAAAGTGCAGAAACTCGAACCGCTATACTCGTTTATGATCCGGGTGCGGGTGCCGGGCGGCGTGGCCTCACCCGCTCAGTGGCTGCGTATGGATGCGCTCGCCGACAAATACGCCAACGGTACGCTCAAACTCACCACCCGCCAGGCATTCCAGTTGCATGGTGTGCGCAAACGGCACCTGAAGTCCGCCATCCGGGGGTTCAATGAAGTGCTGCTCGACAGCCTCGCCGGCTGTGGCGACGTGAGCCGCAATGTAATGTGTAGTCCCATCCCCGACGAGAGCCGTGTACATGCTGCGGTGCAACAAGTGGCACAAGACATCAGTGCTGCCTTCACCCCCCGTACGACGGCGTATTATGAAATCTGGCTCGACGGCCAACCGGTGGACAAATCGCAACCCTTTTCCACGCAAAAAGCCGGCGGGCAAGACGAGGAGCCGGTGTACGGGAAAACCTACCTGCCGCGCAAGTTCAAAATCGCGCTCGCCGTGCCGCCACAAAACGACACCGACGTTTTTGCGAACGACATTGGCCTGATCGCTATTGAAAAGGACGGAGAACTGGCGGGCTTTAACCTGGCGGCCGGCGGCGGGCTGGGCATGACCTTCGGGGAGCCGCAAACCTTCCCGCGATTAGCCGACATGTTGGGTTTTGTGGAAACAAAAGACGTGTTGACCGTTTGCGAAGCGATTATTACCACCCAACGCGACCACGGCAACCGGGAAAACCGGCGGCTCAGCCGGCTCAAATACACCGTTGAGCGCTTGGGCCCGGCTGCTTTTAAACAAGAAGTGGAAACCCGTTCCGGGGTGTCGTTTCAAGCGGCAAAACCGTACCGTTTTGAACATTCCGGCGACCGCTACGGCTGGACGCCCACCGGCGACGGGCGTTTTCACCTGACCCTTTTTATTGAAGGCGGACGCGTGGCGGATGTTGAAAATTATGCCCTGAAAACGGCGCTGCGGGTGGTGGCTAACATTCACGACGGCGATTTCCGTCTCACGGGCAATCAGAACCTGATCATCGGCAATATTGCTCCTGAAAAACGCCCTGCCATCGAGGCTGTTCTGGAAAAATACGGTGTGCTCGAAGCCACGTTCCGGCAAACGGCGTTGCGTCAAAACTCGCTGGCCTGCGTGGCGCTGAATACCTGTTCCCAGGCTTTTGCCGAGGCCGAGCGCTATCTGCCCGCGTTGCTCGATAAAATAGACGGTATTATGCGCGAAACAGGCCTTCAGAACGACGCTATCACCATTCGTATGACTGGCTGCCCGAACGGCTGTGCGCGCCCGTATTTAGCCGAAATCGGGTTGGTGGGTAAGTCGCCCGGCCGGTACAACCTGTACCTCGGCGCGGCGTTCAACGGGGAGCGGTTGAATAAACTATACCGGGAGATGCTGGACGAGGAAGGTATTTTGAATGAACTGCGCCCCTTGTTGCAAGCATACGCTGCGGAACGGAATCCGGGCGAGCATTTTGGCGATTTTTGTATCCGGAAAGACTGGGTAAAGGCGACGACGCATGGGACAAATTTTCACCTGTGAACCTCCTGAAATTGAAAACAATTGATGATCCAATTAGACGAACTTCCAGCCTCCACCACCGATACTCCGGCCACTGCCGCTGGCAACACCCTTTTTCCAGTATTCCTGAAACTGGAACAATTCAAGGTTCTCATTGTAGGGGGCGGCGCGGTGGGTTTGGAGAAAATAAAGGCCATATTAGGCAACAGCCCGGAAACTGCTGTGACCCTGGTGGGGAGCCAAATTCTGACTGAAATCCGGGATTTTGCCGCCGCTTTCAAACAGGTGACGCTGCGCGAAAAACCTTTTGAGCGCGCTGACCTGGACGGGCAAAAGTTCGTTATTGCCGCTACCGACGACCCGAACCTCAACCGCCAGGTGAAAGCCCTGGCCGCCGGGCGTGGCATCCTGACCAACGTAGCCGACACACCCGCTTTGTGCGATTTTTATCTCGGTTCGATTGTGCAGAAAGGCGACCTGAAAATTGCCATTTCTACCAACGGCAAATCGCCCACTATTGCCAAACGGCTGAAAGAAGTATTGCAGGAAACCCTGCCCGATGAGTTGCACGATCTGCTGCAAAATATGAACAAGATACGGAACCGGTTGAGTGGTGATTTTACACAAAAAGTAAAGGCGCTGAACCGTGTCACCCGCAGGCTCTCGTCGAAGCCCGATTCTATCGAAACCCTCGAAGCGCGCAACTGGCGCCGGCTGGCCACCATCTCGCTTGTCGCTTTCGGATTGTTGCTGATCGTTAACCTGTTTTTTGTCACCGGCCTGCACCAACAGTTGGAGCCGCAGTTTTATACCTTTTTAGCCATCGGTTTTTTGGCGCAGATGGTGGACGGTTTGTTGGGCATGGGCTACGGCGTCACGGCGGCCATCGGTTTGATGACGATAAACGTGCCGGCCGCAGCGATGTCTTCCTCTATTCACACCGCCGAGATGTTCGCTTCCGGCGCTTCCGGGTACAGTCACTACCGTTTCGGCAACGTTAAGCGGGAATTGTTCCGGGCCTTGCTGTTGCCCGGCGTTTTGGGCGCAATTGGCGGCGCATTGCTGCTGATCTGGCTCGACGGGCAAGGCGCGCAATACGTGAAACCGGTGTTGGCCGTGTACACCCTGATTCTGGGAACGCGCATCCTGCACCGGGCTTTTTTTCCAAAAACGGTGGAGTCGGAGGTAAAGCGCGTGGGTTGGCTGGCCGGCGCCGGTGGGTTTCTCGACTCCTTCGGGGGCGGCGGCTGGGGCCCTTTGGTCACCGGAACGCTGATTACCAAGGGGAAAACACCGCGTTACGTGATCGGCTCGGTGAGCCTGACGGAGTTTTTTGTCACCATGGCCAGTGCCGTCACGTTTTTTTCGGTCATCGGTATCAAACACTGGCAGGTGATCCTGGGCCTGATCGTTGGTGGCGTGCTGGCCGCGCCGCTGGCTGCCCGTTTGACGGGCAAACTGCCGGTGCGGCAAATGACCATCGGGGTGGGGGTGATGGTGATTTTGTGGAGTGTGATGATTTTTGTGAAGGTGTTTTGGGGGTAGGGCCCATAGCCATCAGGTTAATGATTTTGGGCGCATTTTTAAAGTCAAAATGTAAAATCTAAAATGTAAAAGTCAAAAGGAAAATCGCGGTAGGGGGGGCTGTGTGCTGGCATTTAGATCACTGAATATCCGTATCCACGGTATCCACTTTTACATTTTGACTTTTACATTTTACATTTTGACTTTAAAAATACCAATTTTCCCTTAACCTGATGGCTATAGGGTAGGTGGATCGCGTATTAAAATAGACGCGGTTACTTGCGTAATTCAATCTTAAAAAAGAACTTTGCTATTCAAAGTGCTTTTTTGAATTACAAACCTTTAACCTTCTATTTCATCATGAAGATCGACATCGTGATTGCCTACATGCAGCGTTACCAAACCGGCCACGAAATGGATTTTGTGCCACCGATCACCGGCATTCACCTGGCAGCCATCACGCCGGTGTACCACGAGGTGCGGGTGGTACATCAGCAGGTAGAACCGGTGAACATCGACACGGATGCCGACCTGGTGGCTATTTCTTTTTTCAGCGGCTTTGCGCCGGAGGCTTACCGGCTGGCGCAGGCCTATCGTTCGCGGGGCAAAACGGTAGTGGCGGGTGGTCCGCATGTCAGTTATTGTGCGGAAGAGGCGTTGGAATATTTCGATGCCGTTGTTGCCGGCGAGGCGGAAAATGTGTGGCCGCAATTGCTGGTTGATGCGGAAAACGGGTGTTTAAAAAATATTTATCATGGCAGCCCTTCCGACATGCGGGGCTTGCCCACGCCGCGTTACGATTTATTAAAAAGCCGGTATTTTATTCCAAAAGTGATTCAGGCGACGCGGGGTTGCCCCTTCAGTTGTTCCTTTTGTTCGGTACCCACGCTCAATCCGGGTTTCCGGATGCGTCCGGTAGAAGAACTGATGGAAAATATCCGGTACGATCGCTTCCCGTATTGGTGGCAGCGCAAGGTGGTTTGGTTTTGGGACGACAACCTGACGATCAACCGGCCTTACATTAAAAGCGTGTTGCAGGCGATGGTCCCCCTGAAAAAATGGTGGCTTACCCAGGCGAGTCTCGACATTGCCCGGGACCCTGAATTGCTTGCCCTGATGAAGGCTTCGGGTTGTATCGGTATTTTTTTCGGTATCGAGAGTTTCGGCAAGGATAGCCTGGCCGACGCCAACAAGCGGCAAAACAAGGTGGACAACTATAAAAAAGCCGTGGACGCCCTGCACCGGCAGGGAATCTGCGTCATGGCCGGTTTTATCGCCGGCTTCGACCACGATACTCCGGAGACCATCGTGGCTATGGCCGATCAACTAATGGAAATCGGGGTGGACGTACCCTTTCTCAGCATCCTCACGCCGTTCAAAGGCACACCGCTGTACGACCAGATGGAACTGGACAACCGGATTCTCGATGACCGAGGATGGGAATATTACAACGGCTACAACGTCGCTTTTCAGCCGGCGACGATGAGTCCGGAAGCCTTGTTGCAAGCCCACCGCCGCTTGTGGGGCGCGGCCTTTTCACCCGGGCGTTGCTTGCGGCGTATCTTCCGCTCCGCATTTTACCTGCGGCCGGGAGCCTTTCTGATGAATGCCTGCATGAATTTGTTTTACGGATTTAAACAGCTTACGGGAAATTTTCCGGTGGATGCGCGGAAGTGGGCCGGCAGTGGTATTCGGGTACGTTCGGCGGCAGTGAAAATGGAATGAAGCGCGCGAAGAAGCATACGGCGATTACAAAGCGCGTGTGGTAGAGTATGACAAGCAAAAACGCCAAGGCGCGACTTTAACCAGACTTGGCAAAATGATCACCGGCATTCAAAAGAAAAACCACCCCACCGTCTGGCGCGAAATGCAGCGCTGGCACAACAACGGCTGGCTCGCCCAGGTGGACACAGAATTGAACGATCTTTTTATCGCAAACCCCGAAGCTCTAGGGTGTTTCAAACGCCAGGGGCGATGTGCCTCCATTTTTAACGGAAACTTCCTAAATCTGGGTGTCATGCTGTAAGCATCTGCTTAAACAAACAACTCAATTTTCCATTAAAAACAGACAAAGGTGTCCCGTTTCAACGCAAAATTGTGGTAACCGTTTGGTCAGATGCTTACAGCATGACACCCGGGTTAGGGTAGATTGCGGTTTTAAACATCCAAAAATGGCGGCACATTGACCCCCGCCTTTGAAACACCCTACCCCCAAGCCCTTACCTGGTAACCGCATTCCACGGTTCTGGAAACAAGATAAGCAGTTACATTTGCAAAAATGTTCTCAAAAAGCAACATATTTTTGCGAACTGTTTATCATTTTATTCGCATTTACTTCTCATGTCTACGTCTACCCTCCGGCCTTTTCTTCCAAAGGCCGTTTCCAGCCTGTTTTTTGCCAGCTTTCCGGCGATTTTGTTTTTCCTGCTTCCAAACAGGTTATCCGCCCAGTTAGATATTATCCCCATTCTGGAATGTATTGAGGATGTGGGAGACGGTTATTACAGGGCCCAGTGGGGGTACTACAACCTGAATCAGTACACCGTTGAGGTTGGCCCGAATCAGAGTGTTTTTCAAAATAATCCGCCTGACCCGACCGGCGTGGAAATTTTTCTGCCGGGGCGACAGTATAATGTACTGGAAGCCTATTTCTTTTATTCGGATGAAATAGTCTGGAGTATCTCTTCTCCCAACGAAAACACCAACACTGCTGCTGCTTACTTTGATCCTGCGCTTATTTGTACCCAGCCGGGCGAGATTATTCCTATCCTGGAGTGCCTCGAACCTGTGGGGGACGGTTATTATGTGGCGCATTTCGGCTACAACAATACGAGCCCCGACACGATCACGCTTGACCCGGGCAGCAGCATTTTTAATGACAATGAACAATTTCCCACCGGTGTAACCACTTTTTTGCCCGGCCGTCATTATTTTGTTCTGGATACGACGTTTTACATCGAGGATGAACTTTATTGGGTCATTTACTTGCCCAATGAAACGTCCAATTCCGCATACGTCGATTACTATTATAGTATCTTTTGTGATGCGCAAACTTCTATACTCCCTTACTATCCGCCCCCCGCTGATGGAAAAGAGACCAATATCATTGGCGCGGAATTAACGTCCCTGTATCAAACGTTTCTTTCGAATGACGGAGCGGAGTCGGATTTAATCGTACAAATTTCCGACGACAAGGTACTCATAGAAGTTACCGTGATGGACGGCCAATACAACCAGGCGCTGGACCTGTTGCTGAACATGTATGGCATGACCGACACCCTGCCCAACGGCGGCAATCCGCTGTTGATAACGGGTTACCTGTCCATTGTTTACCTGGATATGCTCAATAACCATCCGGATGTATTTAATTTCGTGGAGCCCGTTTTCCTGCCTGTTCTGAACAGTGGCAGCGTCACCACCTTGGGCGACAAAGCACAAGGCGCATTTGACGGCAGGGCCGGCTTTCAGCTGACCGGCGCTGGGGTGAAAGTGGGTGTTTTGTCGGACAGTTACAATATGCGGTCGGGCAATCCGGCCAATTTGATAGACGTGCCCAACGGCGACTTGCCAGGGCCGGGCAACCCGGAAGGCAACCTCACTCCCGTACAGGTATTGCAGGAGTTGACCGTGGGTAAAGGCACCGACGAGGGCCGGGCCATGTTGCAGATCATCCACGATATTGTACCGGGCGCTGCGCTGGCTTTCCGGTCCGGCACTACCAGTCCGGGCGATATGGCTATGGGCATCGGGCAATTAGTGGCTGCCGATTGTGATGTGATCGTAGATGATATTACGTTTGTGTCGGAGCCTTTTTTTAAAGACGGGATGGTGGCGCAGGCCGTGAACAATGCTGTGGCACAAGGCGTCACCTATGTATCGTCGGCAGGAAACTTTGGCGAACGGGCCTACGAAGAAGATTTTAACGGCGTTGCTCCGCCCGATGGCATAGCCGGCACTGCCCACGACTTTGGTGGCGGCGACATCTTCCAGCAGATCGCCGTGACACCCGGTACTTATATTATCGTACTGCAATGGGAGGACAATTTTTATTCGCTGAGCGAGCTGCCCGGAGCCTCCAATGATCTCGACATTTATCTGACGGATGATAGCGGACAGACGCTTTTTGGATTCAATCGCAACAATCTCACGGGCGACCCCATCGAGGTGCTTCCCTTTGTAGTGGTAAACCCCGCCACTACGAATATTATGGTGGTTAATAGCACCGGCAATGATCCGGTGCGATTCAAGTATATTGTGTTCCGGTCGGTCGATTTGACCTTCGACGAGTACAACCAGGGCGCCTCCACCATCGTGGGACAGGCAAATGCAGCGGGCGCCATTACGGTAGGCGCCGTATTGGTGGAAGACGAAGTTTTTGACAACAGCAACCCGCCCGGGGTGGCCTCTTTTTCTTCGCGGGGCGGCAATTTGATCGATAACGTGGACCGGAACAAACCCGACCTCACAGGGGCAAACGGCATCAATACCACGGTGCCGCTGGGCGGGCAAAACATTGATAACGACCTGTTTCCGAATTTCTTCGGCACCTCCGCCGCCGCGCCGCACATTGCCGGAATGGCCGCCTTGCTGCAGGAAGCCAGGCAGAAGTTTTACAGCCTGGATTTCACGCCGGACGATATCCGCCAACTGCTGAAAAATACGGCAGTAGATATGGAGACGCCGGGTTTTGATTACCTGAGTGGGGCCGGTTTTGCCAAGGTGGATGCCGCGTTGAGCACTTTTGCCAACCCAACGCCACAGTTGGACAGCCTGTCGGTACCCATGGGTATCGTACCTGGTAACGAAGCATTCACCCTGACCGTCGTGGGAAAATATTTTACCGAGGGTTCAAAAGTTATGCTGGACAATGCAGAACTACCCACTACGTTTGTAAGCCCGACCATGATGACCGCCTCCGTGCTGCCGTTTGCCGGCGACCCCGCTGTTTATGTAAATACCAACGCAATAACACCCAGCAATTTAGATGGTGGCAACTCGGATACGCTCTATTTCTCTACCGAACAAGTAACCGTCATCACCGTTACCGCAGCCAACAAGACCAAAAAATATGGAGAAGTGTTGCCGGTGTTCACGGCGACTTTTACCAATTTGCCGGAATCTGTTATGCTTTCGGACCTGGGTTTGGACCAGCTCCAGTTCACCACCACCGCAACCAGTGCCGGCAACGTGGGCAACTACAATATCACACCGGCTTTTGCGCAAGCCCCTCCGGCAGGCGTTGATGACTTGTATGATTTTGTTTTTGTAAACGGCACGTTGACTATTAATCCCATGCCCATCACCATTACGCCCCAACCCAAAACGATTACCTATGGCGATCCAATCGGGGCGTTTGTTTTCGATTACAGTTACGAAGAAGACAACATCCCCGACAATGCAGCCTTTCTGGCCGCTATTGAAACCGAACATACGGGCGCGCTCGCCAATGGCACCGCCCTGGTCAACGGCATCCCCCTCGTCAATGGCATTCCTTTGGTCAACGGCACCGCGCTGGTTAACAAGTCATTTATGGCGAGCGGTACGGCACTCGTGAACGGCACTGCACTGGTGAATGGCAACATCACCTTACCGGTGGATGCCGTTTCACTGTTGGATGAAATCGCCCTGACCAGCGGCACCGCTTTAGTAAACGGCACCGCACTGGTGAACGGCACGGCATTGGTGAACGGTACGGCATTGGTGAATGGTACTGCTTTGGTAAATGGCACCGCTTTGGTGAATGGAATTCCGCTGGTAAACAGCAGTACGATCTCCGCCGCCAGTAATTCAGATGCCATTGTCATTTTTTCTAATAATGACTCGGGCAATAATTTGACCTTACAACCGATCAACCTGATTACCGGTCTGACCTCAGGCGAGCATAAGGTATCCCCGGGAACGTTTATCAACGAGAATTTTAACGTCATGTACGGCGTGGGAAATTTGACCATTTTGCCAAAAAATACCACTTTCAGCGGCGCAGTGAAATGGGAACAAGATGCCGCCGCCGGCGTGAAAACGACTACCGTAAGCCTTACGGGTGCGGGCACGGGCAGCAACGTAACCGACGTGGATGGGAATTACCAGATTTCTATTCCGCTCACTACGGGCAATTTTACGCTCACCCCTGTTAAAAATGTAAACAAACTAAACGGCGTAACTGCGGCCGACGTCTCGGCAATTCAACAACACGTAATCAATAGCAACCCGTTGCCCGCTCCTTTTAAACGTATCGCTGCCGACGTCAACAAGAGCAATTCGATTAACACGCTTGACGCTTCACTCATTACCCAGGCATTACTGGGCAACCCACAGGCATTGGCTATTTTCAATACGTCCTGGCGTTTCGTGCCCGCATCCTACGTGTTTCCCAATCCGAATGCGCCCTGGGGTTTTCCCGAAAAAATCAGCCTCACGAATGTCACTGCCACGGAAGTCAGCGGGCAGGATTTTAAAGGTATTAAAATAGGCGATGTAGTGAGCGGCTGGGCTAATCCGACCAATTTCGGTGCGGGCAACCCGCTCGTGCTTCGTCTGAATGACCAGGTACTCCAGGCCGGCGCTGAAGTGGCGGCCGAGTTCCGTGCCGACCAGATGACCGACCTGGCCTCCTTCCAGTTTGCCCTCCGCTTCGATCCGGAGCAGTTGCAACTGATTGAAATAGAACCACTCGGCAGCGGACTGCCGCTTTCGATGGGAAATTTTGGTACCTATAATTTAGCCGAAGGCGAAATCCGCCTCGTGTGGGCGCAGGAGAAAGGATGGATGTTGGGCGAAGCGGCTCCACTGTTCCGCCTGCATTTTCGGGCCTTACAAGGTGGCAACCCGCTGAGCGAGGTGTTGCATCTGAATGCAGTGTTGCCGGGATATTGCTACAACAGCGCGTTTTCAGAATCGGGCGTGGAGTTACACTTCGCCGGCGAAACCAACGGCGCGGGTCAGGCCGGCGCCGAACCGGCGATGTGGCTGGAAAACCGGCCCAATCCTTTCACGGGCGTTACCACCTTGCGTTTCGAGTTGACGGAAGCCGGCGACACGGAACTCCGGATCAGTGATACGGCCGGCAAACTGTTGTTTTCACAAAATAAATATTACGCAGCGGGCCGGCACGAGGAAATACTTCAGCTGGAAGGCGCAACTGGTATATTGTTTGCCGAATTGGTGACAGCGCAAGGGAACGTGGTGCGGAAGATGCTGGCGGTGGTGCGATAGAGTGGGAGGAAATATCTGATTTAACGCGGCAAATTAGTATTAAGCTGCCGGCATCAATTTACTTTTGCCGGAGGCGCCAATTATTGCGTTCAACTTGTGTACTTCTGAATTGCAGCCATTTATGAAAACAATATTTATCGTCGTTTTTGCCCTTTTTCTGTGTTCCGTTCAGGCCGCTGCCAACAAGGTTGACAGCCTGAAAACGGTGCTTAAATCCCTGCCGGAAGACACCGTCAAGGTCAATACCTTGCTGGAAATCAGTTCGTTGTTATGGCGGTCGGTACCGGATTCCGCCATATTGTACGCAAGCCGGGCAAGCGATCTTGCTGAAAAAACCGGCTTTCCGGCCGGTGAAGCGCTGGCCCTCAAAAACATCGGGCTGGCGTATTATGTCAAAGGCGATTACCTCAACGTGTTGAATTTTTGGCAGCAGTCGTTGGATGCTTACCGTTCCATCAGCGATAAAGTTGGGATCGGCAATTTGCTGAGCAATATCGGGGCGGTCTATTTTAATCAGGGCGATGATCCAAAAGCACTGGAATACTACCTGGAGTCTTTGCGCGTATCGGAAGAAACCGGAAATAAGCTACGCATCGCCACTGCGCTCACCAACATAGGGGCGGTTTATTTCAATAAAAAAGCCACTTATGATAAAGCCGGAGAATATTATCTCCGGGCATTAGAGATGGCCGAAGCGTCCGAAAATCTCGATGCCATTGGTGTTTCATCGGTCAATTTGGGCGAAATTTATATGGAACGCGGCGATCATACTGCGGCATTGCAGTTTTTTGAAAAAGCATTGACTGCCTTGAAAAAAACAGGTGGAAACGAATCTTTTGTGTACACTAATATCGGGAAGTCGTACAGGCTGCGCGGCCGCTATGAAGAGGCGTTGAAATACCAGCAACAAGGCTTTGAAAAAGCGAAAATGAAGGACGACAAATTAGAAATGTCCATCGCCCGGAATGCCATTGGCGATACCTATTTTGCCCAAAACAACTTTAACCTGGCACTGGAAAATTATTTGAAAGCCAAGGACCTGGGGGAAGAAATCGGATCCAGAACGCTGTTGAAAGATACGTATGAAAATATAGCAAAATGCTACTCGGCTTTATCGGATTATCGCAAAGCCCTGGAATACCAGCGTCTTTACAGCATCACGAAAGATTCTTTGTACAATGAAGAAAACTCTCAAAAATTAGCGGGGCTGCAATTTCAGTTTGACATTGAGAAAAAAGAAGCCGAAATAGCCCTGCTCAACCAGGAAAACCAAACAAAAGCGGCGCAAATACAGCAACAAAAAACGCTTAGAAATTTCCTGCTGGCAGCGGCAGCATTTTTATTGATTACTATCGGCGGCATTACCTATCAATATCTGTTTGCCCAAAGGACCAACAAGATCATTTCCGAAGAACGGAATAAAGCCGATAAATTGTTGCTGAACATCCTGCCCCTGGAAACTGCGGAGGAATTAAAAAAATACGGCGCGGTAAAGGCTAAAAAGTATGAATTTGTTACCGTCTTGTTCACCGATTTTGTGGCATTTACCAAACAGGTCGAAAATATCCCGCCGGAAGAATTAGTAAAAAGTATTGATTATTACTTCAAAGCTTTCGACGCAATTTTTGAAAAACACAATATGGAAAAAATCAAGACCATCGGCGACTCATATATGTGCGCCGGCGGCCTTCCGATGCCCAATAAAACCAACCCGGAGGATGCCGTATCGGCCGGCCTGGAAATCATTAAATTCGTGGAGGGTTTAAAAAGTAACAAACCCGAATACGTACACGAATTTGACGTACGCGTTGGCATCAACACGGGTCCGGTCATTACGGGGGTGGTGGGTACTTCCAAATTTCAATACGATGTATGGGGCGATACCGTAAACGTCGCCTCCCGTTTGGAAGCGGCTTGTGAGCCCGGGAAAGTCAATATTTCAGAGTTTACCTATAATTATATAAAAGACAAGTTTTACTTTACCCAACGCGGTGACGTAGAGGTTAAAAACCGCGGGCATATCAAAATGTATTATGTAGAGGGGAAGAAATAATAGACCTTCAAAATCCCAGTCGTTCCTCCAGTTCCTTACTCAAACGCGGCAACCTGCGCCGCTCGATCAGGTAGCTCGATAGCGCCGCTACTTCCCTGAAAATGTAATGTTTATCCAGCGCGCCCTGGAGATACCCGCGCCCGCTGGAACCGCCGGTGCCGGTGCGCATACCGATCATACGTGTCACCATGTTCACGTGGCGGAAGCGCCAGGTAGAGAGTTGTTCATCTATTTCGAGCAGGTTGTTGAGCAACCGGAACGGCGCCTGCAGGAGCGGATAACCCCGGTAGAGCATGATAAACAGGGCGGCCCGGCAAGCTTTGGCGCTCAGGCGGCGCTCGGTCGGTGACTCCTCCCCGAAGAACAGGTTTTCAAACGGTTGGCGGTTTGCCGTTTCCCCTTCTACCAGGCTACTGGCATAAATGGCTGAATAATCGCTCCAAAACGGGTGTTTGTTGCCGGATGCCGGAAACAGCGGCTCGTAACCGGTCCAGTATTCGGGTTGCTCGAAAAAGGGCATCCGTTCGAGCCACTCATTCACGAGGTCGAGCAGGGAAGGTTTGCCTTCCACGCTTTTTATCAAAGTGATATGTTCCGGCCGAAGTTGGGAAATATAGTATTCCTGTCCGAACCGCTCCGGGAAACGTAGGCCCAGTTTGGCTTCGGTTATTTTAAATTGCCAGCTTTGGAAGCCCGAAGCCGGCCGCAGGAAATCGCGGAAATCCAGGAAGTCCATCGGCGTCATGGTTTCCAGGATGTCGATCTGATGTACGGCTACTTTTAGAATCGTGTCGATCCGGCCGAGACGATGCACTACCGTTTGCAGTTCAGGGGAGTTGTCGTTGATGATTTCCCGGCCCATGATCTCCGCGATCGAGTCAATTTCAAAAAGGATTTGTTTAAACCAGAGTTCGTAAGCCTGGTGGATGATAATGAACAACATTTCGTCGTGGGCAGGGGCGCCCTGCAGTTCGCTTTCCATGACTTGCGCGTTCAGGATTTGGTCGAGCCGGAGATAGTCGGAATAGTGTACTTCTTTTGTTTGCATGATGTATAGGGTTGGATGGTTTCTGGTTAGAGGGTTTCTGGTTGGAAGGGTTACTGGTTTGAAGGTTAGAGGGTTTCTGGTTAGAGGGTTTCTGGTTAGAGGGTTTCTGGTTAGAGGGGGAGGGGAGGATTTCAGGCTCAAAAGTAGCGGATTCTCCTGTCACCGTAATTTGATTTGCAGCGCGGGAAACAAGGAGCGCGTTGATTCACATTTTTCTCTACTTTTGAGCAGTAAATGCCGGTTATGAGCATCTCATTTTTTTATTAACTGATTAAATTTAAACAACATGAGAACACTTTATTTTTTTATTTCACTCGCATTTTTACTCCATGCCGGTTTGGCCGGCGCGCAGGTAAAAATGGTTGACGGCAATCTGGGGAAAATTAAAGCCGGCAGCAAGATGAATACGGAGTTTACGTATGACAACATGGGTGTCGGTAAATTCAAGACGGAAGAAGAGTATGTCAATAAAAAGAAAGAAGAATACAACAACAAAGAAGCCGGACGCGGCGACCGCTGGGCCAATGCCTGGGTGGCCGACCGGAAAAATCGCTTTGAGCCGGCCTTTATCAACCTGTTTAGCAAACATGTCGACCTGAATGCTGGTAATTACCCCGAGGCGGAATACACACTGATTTTCAATACCTCTTTCACCGAGCCGGGCTTCAACGTTGGCGTCTGGAGAAGTAATGCCTATATAAGTGGCACGGCTAAAATTGTGGAAACGAAGAACCGTGATAAAGTTGTTGCCGAATTTACCGTGAACAAAATGCCCGGCCGGGATGTCAGCGGGTACGATTTCGATACGGGTGAACGAATAGAAGAAGCCTATTCTAAAGCCGGCAAAGAACTGGGCCAACTGATGAAAAAGAAAATGAAATGAGGCCCCAATGACCCAATGACGAATGACCCAATGACGCCCAATGACCCACCACCGACATGCGCATATTACTTATAGAAGACGAAGTCAAAACGCTCCAGTCGCTCCGTCAGGGGCTGGAAGAACATTCCTGGACGGTCGATATAGCCTACGACGGTACAACCGGCAAACGGTTAGCCGAACAAAACGTGTATGATGTGATCGTTTCAGACATTATTCTGCCCGGCATGAACGGCCTGGAGTTGTGTAAAAGCCTGCGCCGGGCCGGGCTTACCACCCCTTTTTTACTACTTTCTGCGCTGGGGGAAACCGACGATAAAGTAGCCGGTCTCGAGGCCGGCGCCGATGACTATCTCGGCAAGCCCTTCGATTTTCGGGAGTTTGTTGCCCGGATCAAAGCGCTTTCCCGGCGACCTGGTTCCGCCCTGGCTATGGAAAGCCTGCTGCATTACGCCGATATCGAATTGGATACGGACGCCAAAACGGTGCGCCGGGCCGGTAAAACGATCAATCTTACTCCCCGCGAATTTGCCCTGCTGGAATTCCTGCTGCGGCACCCGGGCAAAGTGTTGTCCAAAACTGAAATTTCGGAAAAAGTTTGGGATGTCGATTTCGACACTGGTACCAACGTCGTTGAGGTATATGTCAATTACCTGCGCAATAAAGTGGATAAAGGTTTCGAGTGCAAATTGATCCACACCGTTTTCGGACAAGGGTATGTGTTGCGGGAAGAGTAGGGGGGATCAATGACGATTTTTTCCCCAGCCTTCTATTTTTGATTTGGAATCAAATTTTCTTTCTTTTTTTGCAAGGCAAACAGGGTATTGGAAAACGCGCTGTTTAAAGAAGTTCTTTCTGAATTTTAACTAATCATGTGTATGAAGCGTTTCAACAAAATTTTGATTTTCAGTTTGTTGTGTTTACTCCTTGACAGCGCGTTCGCGCAAGCGCAGATCACGTTGCGCGGAAAGGTGCAGGATGCCGATTCGGGTGAAGATTTGATCGGGGCTGCCATCGCGTTGGTCGGTGCCAGTGGCGGTACCATCACCAATTACGAGGGTGATTTTGTGCTGCGTGTTGAGTCGCTCCCGGTAACACTCCGGGTATCCTATACCGGTTATTCCACACAGGAAGTGCCTGTAACCGATGCCGGTAGCCGACTGAATATTCGCCTGCAAACCAACGCCATTATTATTGAAGAAACGGTTGTCCGGGGGCAGCGCATCGACGAAAAGCAAAAAACCGGCCCGCTTACCGTGGAAAACCTGGATGCTATTGCCATTAAAGAAACGCCGGCCATCAGTTTTTACAACGGTTTGGGCAATCTCAAAGGCGTGGACCTCACCACAGCCTCGCTGGGCTTTACGATCGTCAATACCCGCGGCTTCAACTCCACCAGCCCGGTGCGTTCCCTGCAAATTATCGACGGGGTGGACAACCAGGCGCCGGGCCTCAACTTTTCGCTGGGCAACTTCCTGGGCTCCTCCGAACTCGACGTTCAGGGCGTCGATATGGTAGCCGGGGCCAGCGGGCCGTTTTACGGGCCGAATGCCTTCAACGGCGTCATCAGTATGAAAACCAAGGACCCGTTTATCCAAAAGGGCCTTTCCGCGTCCCTCAAGGGCGGCGAACGCGAACTCTTCGAAGGCGCCATCCGCTGGGCCGATGCCATTAAAAACAAGGCCGGTAGCGATGTTTTTGCTTACAAACTCAATTTTTTCTACCTGCGCGCCTACGATTGGGTGGCCGATAACTACGATCCCGTGTATGAAAGCGTGAGTGACACGCGGAATCCCGGTGGTTTCGATGCCGTGAATATCTACGGCGACGAATATCGCGCGGGTTTCGACTATTCGCGGGAATCCCCGTGGTCGGACCGTGTTGCCCTCGGCGTTTTGCACCGCACCGGGTACCGCGAAGTGGATTTGGTGGATTACGACACCCGCAATACCAAGGCCAACGCGGCCCTGCATTTTCGCCTGAAGCCGGCACAGGAGTTCGAATCGCCCGAATTAATTCTCTCCTCCAGTTTCGGCAGCGGCACTACCGTGTATCAGGGCGACAACCGGTTCAGCCTGCGCGATATCCTGTTTTTCCAAAACCGCATTGAGTTCCGGAAAAAAGACAAATACTTTCTGCGCGCCTACGCCACCAACGAGGATGCCGGCAATTCGTTCGACCCCTATTTCACGGCCTTACGCCTGCAAACCGCGGCAAAATCGAACGGACAATGGCTGGGCGATTATTCGCAATACTGGGTAAATATCGGCAACTACGACAACGAAATGCGGCAAACCGGCTACCCCAGCCTGCAAACGATGTATGACCCCGTTACCATGATGTTTACCTCCAGTTTCGACACGGTGGAAGCCAACATGTGGTTCGACAACAATTATAATAACTTAGTGAACTGGCATAACCTTGCCCGTACGTATGCCGATACGTTCTCCGGAACATTTTTTAACGGACATTTTCAGCCGGGTACGCCCGAATTCGTGGAAGCATTCAGCCGGATTACCAGCGCCAAATCGGGCGATGCCGGCGGCACCCGTTTTTTAGATAAATCAGCGTTGTACCACGTACACGGCGAATACCGCTTCACGCCGAAATGGCTGAGCTATTGGGTGGTAGGCGGTAATTTCCGGCACTACAGGCCTTACTCGGAGGGGACCATTTTTTCCGATACGCTTACCCGCCGGTTCGATGGCGCCGTGGCGGTCGATTCTTCGTATAAACGTATCACCAACAGCGAATTCGGACTGTACACCGGGATAGAAAAGAAGGTTATTGATGACAAAATTATTCTGTCCGGCACAGTGCGCATGGATAAAAACGAGAACTTTGATTACTTGTTCACGCCGGCCCTCAGTGCCGTTTATGCGCCGGATCAAAAGAATTACCTCCGGATTTCCTTCAGTTCGGCCATCCGGAACCCGACACTAAGCGATCAATATCTTTTCCTGAATGTGGGCCCGGCTACCCTGGTAGGCAACCTAAACGGATTTAACGACCTGGTTTCGGTAGATTCTTTTATTGCCGGCGTCAATACGGGCAACTACAACCTGTTCGACGATGTGGATGTGGCGCCTATCCGCCCGGAAAAGGTACGCACGTTCGAATTGGGCTACCGGACGACCCTGTGGAACCGGCTCTACCTCGATGCCGGGTATTATTACAATTTTTACACTGATTTTATTGGGTATAACCTCGGTTTGGTGGCGCCGGTATCTTCCGGCATACTCGACGTGACCCGCATTCGGGTGTACCGCGTGGCTGCCAATTCGACCAACCAGGTAACGACCCAGGGCTTCGCGATCGGGATGAACTGTTATTTTCGCACTTATTTCCAGATCAGCGGCAACTATAGTTGGAACAAACTAAACAAACTGGATGTGGAAGACCCGATTATCCCGGCCTTCAATACGCCGGAACATAAGTTCAATCTCGGCATTTCCGGGCGCGATTTGCCTTTACTGGGTTTAAAAAGAACAGGGTTCAGCCTCAATTACAAATGGATACAGGGATTTTTGTTTGAAGGTTCGCCGCAATTCACCGGTTTTATCCCGACCTACGATATGGTGGATGCCCAGTGGAACGTTAATTTTGAACGTATTCACACCACCTTTAAAATAGGCGTATCCAACCTGTTCGGTATCAAACCGCTGTTTGAGGACTCGCCTTCCGGAGAGTCGCGGTTGAAGGCCGCTTTCAATAATCGCAATTTTCAAACCTACGGCGGCCCGCGTATCGGGCGCATGGCCTACATTAGCGCCGTGTATAACTTTGAACGCCGGTAATGATTTTTGTAACCAATTAAATTTTACTCATAAACAAACAGGCAACAACCATGAAAAAACTTACTTTTTTATTGTTATTGATGTCGGGATGCTTTGCGCTGAGTCAAATTTCAGCTCAAACCCGTTATTTGAACCAGGTATTTAGCGATGTCACAGTCACCAAAAACGTCACCTATGGCGTCAATGCCACCATTTTGTACCAATCCGTTTTTGGAGAAGCGGTGCCGCAACAACTTCTGATGGACGTGTACACGCCCGCAAGCGATACGGATACCAACCGCCCGCTGGTGTTGTATTTCCATACCGGCAACTTTCTTCCTTTTAAAAATCCAGATCCTACCAGCCCCGTACAAAACGGCTTTAACGGTTCCTGCGGTGGCCAAACTAATGACTCGGCGGCCGTGGAAATTTGCACCCGCCTGGCAAAGATGGGTTATGTAGTGGCTTCCTGCGACTATCGTTTCGGCTGGCTGCCTACTTCCACCATTCCGGAGGTGCGCCGCTATACCCTCATCAATGCCGCTTATCGCGGCGTACAGGATGCCAGCACGGCTATCCGTTATTTCCGGAAAACGCAAGATGTGGATGGTAACCCTTACGGCATCGACCCGGCCAAAGTCGTGTTGTTCGGCCAGGGCACCGGCGGTTATGTTTCGCTCAACACTGCTTTGTTGGATGATTACAACAAAATTCCGCTGGCAACGAACGGCAAATTTGTGTGGAACCCAAGGACGGCCACCGGCAACCCTTGCGCGCCGGATGCGATTATTCCGATGGTCATTCAGCAAGTGAACGGTGATTTGTACGGTACCGCTGTAGGGCAGTCGCCGATCACCGATCCCATGAACGGCTGTGCGATCATTAAAGTGGATACCCTTTGTTATGTGAACCATCCGGGATACTCCTCCGATTTTAACCTGGCTGTAAACCTCGGCGGCGCCTTGGGCGATTCTTCCTGGATCGACAATGCCTTGCAAAACACACAACCTACGCTCCTTTCTTTCCAGGTGCCGAATGATCCGTTTGCACCCTACACTTCGGCAGTACTGACCGTGCCGGGACAGGATCCCCCGCTGCAGGTGGTGGAAGTGCAGGGCGCCTATCTCGTGCAGGAACTCATGGAAGCCGCGGGCAACCAAAATGTTTTGCTCAATGCGAACGACAAATACCTCGATCTGCAGACGAATCAACTGCAGGCTTTTGCCAATAGCCCCGCCGGCTTGAAAACGCCCAAGGCCGGTTTGTATCCGTTCGTGATGCCGCCCGACCCCGACGATCCGCAGCTGCCTATCTCCAGCGCTCCCTGGGAGTGGACGTCCTTCCCCGGTCTGCCGCCCATTCCGGGTGTTACAGCCGGTTTTGAGTGCAATACCGACAAGTCTACGGCTATTCCGTATATCGATACCATCATCCGGTTCTATGCCCCGCGCGCCTGCTTCGCATTGGGCCTGCAAGGCTGCATCGACCAGGTGTTGTCCAACAAGGAGCCGATCGCCCAAAATATTCAACTGACCGCTGCGCCGAATCCGGCAATCGATCAGGTGATCTTGCGCGCCGAAGCCGGCAACACGATCCTGTCCGTGCAAGTGATCGATAAAACCGGCCGCCAGGTATCCATGGCACAAAGCGTGAATAATGACGTGTACACTTTCCGGCGGAATAATTTGCCGGCCGGACACTACATATTCAAGGTTAACTTCAAGGAAGGATTTGTGACCAAGATGGTAGTTTTTGAATAAGTAGGTAGTTATGAGTTATGAGTTATGAGTTATCTTACTCGGCATAACTCATAACTCATAACTCATAACTAACTACTTATAACTTATAAAACCTCCCCACAAACCGCCGCTCACCATCCGTCAGTTCCACCGCGTACCAACCCGGGTTCAGGGGACTTACTTGCAGGATCAGCCGGTCCAATCCCGAGGTAGCCGGGGCGTTTTGCACTAGTCGACCGGTCACATCCCAGATATGCAGTTCAGTGTCGCGCGTCAACGGTTCTTCCAGTTGGATCGTCACAGTTTCCGATGCCGGGTTCGGGAAAATATTCAATACGGAGCGGGTCGTCTCTCCGGCGGCCAGGGTGCAGTTGTAAACCGGGTTAAACGTAACGGGTAGTTCATATTCGCTCTTACAACCGGTATTCAAATCAGTTACTTCAAGGGTGTAGGTGCCGCTTTGCATGGCGCAATAGGTAAATCCCGTGGCGCCTGGAATCGGAGCGGCAAACAGGTACCATTGCAAGGCAAAGGTATTCGGTACGGCCAGCGTATCGGTCATCTCCAGGTTGTTCCGGTCGTTGATAAAAAACGGTACGGCCGGCGAGGGGAACAGTTCTACCCAAACGCTGTCGGAGATGGCCAGGCAGGTTGCGATCGGGTTTGCCTGCACCTGGTAGTAGCCGCTGACAGTTGGTTGATAGAGAAAATCCGTTGCCCCGGAAATCGGATGGCCGTCGAGCCACCATTGGTTGCCTGCGCCGTAGGAAGATTGCAGCACGATGTTGTTGGCGTCCGTACAGGCTGAAAATTTATTGGCTGAAACGATCGGCATGATCGGCTGCGGGTAAATAATAACGGTATCGGAGGAAAATACTTCGTCCACCGTGTGCAGTATTTTCAAGACCACTTTAAAGGAACCGGACACCAGCGTGTCGCCGTCATTGAGGGCGTCAAAATAAACGACGCCGCAAGGGTCATCGCTGCCTTCCAGCCCGGAGTCTTCATCCCATACTTCCAGCCGGTAGCTGCCCTGACCCACGAGCAGGTTGGGGGTAAAGGTGTGCGGCAAAGTAGTGTTGTTGATATAGGGAGAGGAGTTGTACACTTCCATGCCGGCAGGATCGAGAATTAACATGTATAGATCCGGTTTGCCGAGCCCCGCCTGGTCCGTGCAGGCGTCAACGCTCAATACCGTGGCACTCAGCAGCGTATAGCCGGAGGTGTCGATCGTGGCGTGATAATTCACCGGGTAAATGCCGGGCGCCGTGTAGGTATGTGTGCCCGGGTTTTCCAAACTGGAAGAATCGCCGTCGCCGAAGTCCCACACATAAGAGAAACCGGGTTCGCCGCCGGAAGGGATGTTATTGGTAAAAGAAACGTCCGTGGGGCCGCAACCGACGAAGTTGGCCATGGTGAAGCCGTCTGTCGTACTGATTTTCGGCGCAATGTACATCCGCATGGGGAAAGAGGCTTCCTGCGTAAAAATGAGGATGGTGGCTTTCAGTTTTACCGTCAGCACGAAGGAGTCTTTTTCCAGTGGGGTGCCGCATATTTTGATGCAGCCGTCGGTCAGTGTGGCCGTTTCAAACACCGTTTGATTGGCCTCCCAGAACAGGCCGGCCGGCAGACCGTCTACCCCTACGATCTCGATTTTTGAAATGGGCAGGCCCGGTGGCGTCGTGCTGTCGATCGCATTTACCGGGGTGGTACTTTTAGGCACCCGGAAAGAAATGTCCTGGTCATAAGCGACCCCCAGGGTTCCATCGGGAATTGGCGCCAAAAATAGCGTATCGTCGGGCAAGCCGGCCGGTACGTCAACGATACAACCCGGGCAGCCGCTTTGGGCAGACAAGCAGGTCAGCGTGAAAAAGAAAACAACAATAATGAGGAGCAGTGGTCGCATATCAACCGGTTTTAAGTATGAAAAAATTACGTTGCGCGGCGGGAAACCAAATTGGTCCGGATTACATAGCGCGGGGGCGACAACAACTTTTCAGAAGACCGGTGTTTTTTTAGTTATGAGTTAGGAGTTATAAGTTATGCCGAGTAAGATAACTCATAACTCATAACTCATAACCTCATTCCACCTTTTCTGCGGAATAAACAAGGTATTCCGTATCGCCTTGCCAGGGGA
>CAUJEY010000168.1 GCA_963169325.1 Bacteroidota bacterium | reverse complement strand
ACACCTCCAACCGCCACGATACACCCCAACACCGACACCCGACCACCCTCAACCGTCCACCGTCAACCGACAACCGTCCACCGTCAACCGTCCACAGTCAACCGTCAACCGTCTATGTCACTTTTTGAAAGCAAAATAGATCCCATCCGACAAGCCTTGTATTTTTTTGCCGCTTCCGTCGTGTTTATGCTGATTGCTCTGGTGTTTAACCAAACCGGTTGGTACGAAGCCGACAAACTGTTTCCCTGGTCCGTTGCTACCGCTTTTTTGTTGCTGTTTGCCGTTTTCAACAGCATGATGAGTCTCAACGCCGACAGTTTTATACGTTACTGGGGGCGGTCCATGTACAGTTTTATGGGATTGGCGTTTTTAAACGGTATTGCGGCGTGGTTGATATCAGGCGTCCCTATCAATGAAGCGCAATCGTACCGTTGGATTTACGTCGTCGTTACGATTGGGTTTCTGGTTTTTCTGTCTATGGTAAACCTGATGAAAAAGATTGTTCAGTTTGCGGAAAGAGAAGAATGGACACAACCGCGCAAACGACGTTAATCAACCTAAAATAATAACAAACTATGAAGTACTTGGCAGTATTCTTAGGCCTTTTCGCCTGTAATTTCTCCGGAGAGCCTCTGCAACAGGTTTCTAGGGCTGAGGCCGTGAACGTAAGTATCACCACCGACAGCCTTATTCTCCCCCAATACGACGGCAACAAACGCCTCATTAAGGTTACCAAAACAGATGCGGAGTGGAAAAAGCAATTGAACGAACTGGAATATAACGTTTTACGCCAGGAGGGCACGGAACGCGCATTCAGCGGCGATCTGTGGAAAAACCATGCACAAGGAACCTATGTATGCCGCGGCTGCGGCCTGCCTTTGTTTTCCTCAACGACCAAGTTCGAATCCGGCACCGGCTGGCCATCGTTCTGGAAGCCCCTGAAACCGGAATACGTAAAAGAAAATACGGATAACGCCTACGGCATGACACGTACGGAAGTGGAATGTGCGCGTTGCGGAGGACACCTTGGCCACGTGTTCGACGACGGTCCCAAACCTACAGGTTTGCGGTACTGCATGAACTCGGTTTCGATGAACTTTGTGCCGGAATAAGTTTTGAGTTTTGAGTTTTGAGTTTTGAGTTTTGAGTTACTCTGCTCATCGCCTATTACTCTTTTTCGTTTTTTCCAACCGTACAGGCGGCGTAAACCAATCGATCACGGTCCTAAGGAAACCCGAATACAGCAGATCAATAACTAATTTGAATGCCAAGACGTAGGTGGCCACTGCTTTTACCCCGCCGGGCTGGGGGTAACGTGGTAAATAATACAGGGTTATGGCTATCAGGATGCCGACAATCCCAACCTGATAAAAGAACGAGACGATCATTTCCGTCGCGGGATTCGCCTTTCGAAACCGCTTGTTCTGGAAATAGTGCAGGCCGAGCCGGATAAGATGATTTAACCACAGCAAAAGGATCGGTATTAGTGGTGCGGCGAATTGCCCGATACGCAGTTCGCCGCCGAAGATATCGTACGTCATCGCCACGATGAGTGTGATACAGGCCGCGCTGAATAAAATGCCGATCCCGAAAAAAGTAAATTTCTCGCCCGTCAGGTTTAAATGCCGTTTGTACTCCCGTGCAGTAGCTACCCGAATCAACATCGCCCCTGCGGTGATGTACAACTCCATCCAGAACACGTAGATCAGCAGGTAAAAATCCCATTTGTCGACAAAAATACCATACGATACGATGAGCAGGTTGATGACTGCCCAGAAACTGGGATGTATGCGCTGCCAGAACCGAATTGGATCATCGACAATGTATTCCTGGTGCATATCAAGTACAATAACTTAAGCGTAAACCAAAGGCTAATGTAAGGCAGGCTGAAAAAGTTTTGTTATATTATTTCGATTGGCGCCTTTAGGAAGAACGGTTGGCTTTTCTAAAATTTGCTTCGATTAGTAAAAAATCGCCCTGACACCCAACCCTTTCAGCCCCTCGCCCTGTCTCTTTGGACGTATCACCCGGGTACTGTTTACACTGCTCATTCAAACATTTATGCCATGAAGATTACGAACACACTCTTGACCATTTTGGCGCTCGCCGGCCTGATTTCCCTTTCGGGGTGCCTGCGCGACAAATGTACCTCCAGCCGCACTTATGTGCGTTTCGACCCCGTTTACAAAACCCTGGAAGAATGCCGTGTCGGGATTGCCGCCGAAGGGCCCCGCACGTTGAAAAAGCCGGGCAAAATTTACGCCATCGGCCAATACATGCTGATTTCGGAGTTAAATGAAGGCATTCACGTGATCGACAACAGCAACCCCTCTAACCCCGTTCCTGTTGCCTTTTGGAGCATTCCCGGCAACGTGGACATGGCCGTTCGCGGGCAGTACCTGTACGTCGACCAGTACATTGACCTGCTAACCATCGACGTCAGCGACCTGCAACAACCCCAGGTCGTATGCCGCTCCGAAAATGTGTTTGCGCTGCACGGTTTTGATCCCGCCCGCGGATATTTGGTGGATTACCTACAAACGGAAGTCACGGAAGAAATCGATTGCGCCGACGATCAATGGGGAAATATGTGGTTCTGGCGTGGCGGATCCGTGTTCGTTAACGATGCCCTGTCGTCCTCACAATCGGGCAGCGGTCCTGCATGGAAATCTTCCAGCCTCCCCACCGGCATTGCCGGCTCCTACTCCCGTTTCGGACAATACGACAACTTCCTCTACTGCGTAGACAACTCCAGCCTGCGCCCCTTCTCCCTCACCAACCCGTCTTGCCCGGCTGCCTTGGATGCGATGTCTATCGGCTGGAACATCGAGACGATTTTCCCCTGGAAAGACCGGCTTTTTGTCGGCTCCCAAAGTGGCGTTTTTATCTTCAACGCCACCAACCCGGCACAACCCGTACTGGAGTCCGTCTTTTCCCACGCAACCGGTTGCGACCCCGTGGTATGCGACGAAGAAAACGCCTACGTCACCATCCGCGACGGCGTCGAATGCCGTAACGGTTCAACTTTGTCCGTCAACCAATTGGACGTGATCGATATCCGCAACCTGCCGGCGGCCAGCTTGCGCAAAACCTATCCCATGACCAATCCCAAGGGCCTGTCAGTAGCGGGCAGATACCTGTACCTCTGCGACGACGGATTGAAAATATTTGACAAGGAAAAACCGCTGGAGATGAAACAAATCGCGCATATCACCGGCATCAAAACCTACGACGTGATTGCGCTGGACGAAACGCACCTCCTGGTGGTTGGCGACGACGGCTTTTATCAATATGATATAAGCAACCCGGCCGCACCGAAAGAAATCAGCCGAATAGCCGTAACTCCCTAAAACCGGAGCCATGAAAATAAACACTCGTTTACTCGGACTGGGGCTGCTGCTACTGCTGTGGCAGCCCCGGCTCCTCCGGGGGCAGGACAGCAAGCCCGACTGCCAGGATGCGCTGCATTTGGCGGGGGGAAATAAATTAATCGGCCAAATCACGGCGGTCAAACCCGGAGACACCCTGGTGTTCCAGACCTGGAACGGCACCATATTTGAGATTCCCCGGAAGGAGGTCATCCGAATTGTGCAAAAATGCCGGGAAAAGCGGGGAACTGCCCGTGGGCCACGCGCCTATTCTTTTAAAGAACAGGGCTGGTATCATCATACCCGCGGCAGTGTACTCGTCGGTCAGGCCTATTATGGCGGCAACAATGTCGGCGTTCAGGTACAACATTCCAGCGGTTGGATGTTTTCCCGTCTGCTGGGCGCCGGTTTGGGTACCGGTATTGAACAGTTTGACCCGGGGGGCTCGGATGCAGCCATTTATCCGATTTTTGCAGAAATGCGCGGCTACTTACAACCCAAACCCCTTACCTTGTTTTATAATTTAGGCGCAGGCTGGGGTTTTGCCGGCCAAAGTAGCGGCGAACGAGGAGGCTATACCGACTCCTGGCGCGGCGGCTGGTTGGCTCAAGGTGAAATCGGCTACCGAATCGGCAATCATTTTACCATACATGGCGGCATACGATTGCAACGTAAATACCGCGACTGGACGTCTAATAACTGGTGGGGTCCGTCTGACGAGCGCGGAACCGACCGTATCCTGCACAAACGTTTTATTTTTGGCCTTGGATTACTTTTATAAACGAATCTAACAGCGAAAAACGGCGCATGCTATTATTTGGCAAAAAGAAATACACCGATCAGGAGTTAGTGGACGGGTGTGTACGCAATGACCGGCGTACGCAGGAAGCTTTCTACCGCCGTTTTTTTCCTGAAATGCTTCGCATGTGCCTGCGCTATACCCGCGACGAGGATACCGCTATCGAAATTGTAAACAATGGATTTTTACGGGTTTTTAAAAAACTGCACACGTTCGCCTTCAAGGGCAGCCTCGAAGGCTGGGTGCGCCGGCTGGTTTATCACAGCATGGCCGACTACTATCGCGACAACGCGCGCTACCTGCACTTTTTAGTACTGGAAGAACGCGACGAAGTAGTGCCAGAACGAGGCCACGACGTGTTTTATGAAGAAGAAATCCTGAAAGCCGTAAGCACATTGCCCCCCGTTTCACAGCAGGTTTTCCGGCTTTATGCCATCGAGGGATACTCACACGCGGAAATTGCCGACAACCTCAGCATCAGTGAAGGAACATCCAAATGGCACCTGTCCACCGCCCGGCAGAAATTGAGAGAAATGCTGGAAGCCTTGGAACGGGAAGTTGTTCGACGTGAAAAATTCGCTTAACTGTCCCAAAAAACTGAAAAATAATTTTTGCCAAAGGCAAAAAACGAACGTAAAAATGGATCGCAATTTACATAAATCGGATAAGAAATTAGCCAATCAGGGCTGGAACGCCATGCGCCGGGCTCTCGATCAGGAAATGCCCGAAGAGCGGCGGCGGCGACCGGTGGCGCTGTTCTGGATTCTTGCCTTGCTGGCGCCCACAGCCGGGCTGCTGGGTTGGCTGATGTTTGGGCCAAGCAACAATTCGCCCATGCCCGCCGGGAATTTGCCTGTAGCAACTGCGCCGGCTTTATCACCGGCGGATTCCGGTAGTTCAACCGCGCAGATTCCGGAAGCCGACATGCTGACGCAAACACCGGATCGTTTGACAAACGGCATACAATCAGAGAGCCTGTCTAATAATATTCAATCGGAGCGGCAGATTCAGGTAAAGGAACCTAAAAACAAGCAGAATACCGGCAAAGCGCGGGAAGCGAATAAAACGACGGTCCGCAAAGGAGGCATTTCACCGGAAAAAAATACAATTGCAGCAATTTCATCGGAGCATGTGACACCAACGGCCGGCAAACAACCTGAATCAGACAACAACTCCTTAACGATCAATGATTTGTTTGTTTCTCACGCTGCTCAGGCCACTGGTATAACCGCCCCTGAAGTCGCCGAAAATGCAGAGCCGCCATCCCTGTCCGAAACAACAGACGCGGCAGTTACGGCTGTGACACCAAGTCAGATTGTAAACACCAACCCCGCTTTATCCGTTGCTGATTCCGTTTCCGAAGCACCTTTTGCTATGCCCCCTGCGCCAATTGATCCTTTGCGCCATGCAGAAAAACAAACCTGGGTGTTCGGCGCAAACACCGGTATATTTTCCGATACCAGAGGTAGCTATGCCGGCGCGGGCGCGGGTTTGAGCGCCGAATGGCAACCCCTGAAAAAATGGGGCGTGCGGTCAGGCGTTGGGTACCAGTACCGCCAACTCGGTACGGAAGAACGGCCAATTGTTTCCCTATCTCCATCCGATTATGTAGTCGCCACCGGCGATGTGAAAGTTGCCAGCGCAAACTCTGGACTTAGCCAGACGCCGGTTGCATCGCAAGATAATTCCGCCACACCCGTATTTGTCCCCGTTAGTCGCCTGCACCGCGTCGAAATGCCGGTTTTGGCCTTTTGGCAACCGGTTTCCAAACTCCGTATTTTCGGCGGAGTAGCCGTCGGAAACAACCTGTATGCCGAAACAGGCGACCGCAGCCTGAACAAAAATGTCGTGTACGACATCCAAAACGGCGCCTCCAACAGAAACCTGAACAAAGAAGTCACCGGACAAGTGCGTACCTGGGATATGCGTTGGAGCCTCGGCCTTGGATTTAAACCGACGCGGCACCTCGAATTAGATATTTTCTTCCAAAAGCCGTTCGAGCCGGGCCGCAAGCAAAATGCCCTGGAATATGATAATTTTTTAGGCAGCTATGATCCGACTAAAAATACATCCACCGGTCGGCCAGGGTTAAATACCAATGCCCTTTTTAGTTTGGCGGCTTCCTGGTTATTTTAAAATCAGGCATAATATTTGGCGGCATCCAAGCGAAGTAACCGACTTTTGCTGCCATGGAAAACAAAGAAACCGCCCGGCCGGAACAGGAAGTTCCCGCCGGCCCGCCCGAAACACCCCCGCCGGCGGAAATTGCGTTTAGCGAAGCCGATGTCAGTACGCGATACGAAGATGTGTATGAGTATATCGTGCCCGACGAAGCAAGCGGCGTGCGCTGGCGCGACGGGGCATACGAATTCGTGTGCCAGAATGGCGTAACCCTGCGTATTCAGGTCGTCATGCCCGGCATTATTCGCCTGCGGTACAGCCCTGACGGGCTTTTTCAGCCCGATTTTTCCTACGCCTTGCCACCGGGTTTCGCGCCGGAAAAAGTGACCGCAACGCTCACCGAAAGCGCCAACGAATATATATTGGTGTGCGAACCACTTCAGGTGGTCGTCGCCAAATCCGGACTCAAGGTTCGTTTTTATGACCACGATGACCGGGTCATTTGCGAAGATGAAGCCGGATTTTCTGCCAAACGCACCATTCTCAAGGGTTGGTCAGAATTGAAGATGACCAAAAAATGCCACCGCAAAGAAGTATTTTACGGTTTGGGCGACAAAACATGCAGCCCAAACCTGCATGGCAAAACCTTCGAAAACTGGTGTACCGACGCCTTTGCCTTTAACCGCGAAACCGATCCGCTGTACCGGGCCGTCCCCTTCTACTATTCGCTGCAGCAGGGTGTCGCTTATGGTATTTTCTTCGACAATACTTTCCGTTCACACTTCGATTTCGATAGTCAGGATCAGGGCGCGGTGTCCTTTTGGGCCGAGGGCGGC
The DNA here is from genome assembly GCA_963169325.1 of Bacteroidota bacterium. Lineage (GTDB taxonomy): Bacteria > Bacteroidota > Bacteroidia > Chitinophagales > Saprospiraceae > M3007. The sequence continues at coordinate 29,111 of CAUJEY010000168.1, read as the reverse complement.
GAAATGAATTATTATTTCCTGTATGGCCCGACACTTCCGGAAGTGACCGGCGCTTATGCCCGCCTGACCGGCATGCCCGAATTGCCGCCGCTTTGGGCGCTCGGGTACCACCAATGCCGCTGGAGCTATTATCCGCACAGCCGGGTGATGGAAATTGCCGAAACCTTCCGCACCCTCGAAATCCCCTGCGATGCTATTTATTTAGATATCGACTATATGGACGGCTACCGCTGTTTTACCTGGAACAAGGAGCATTTCCCCGAACCGGAAAGGTTGGTAGCGGAGCTGCAACGCAAAGGTTTTAACACGGTGTTGATGATTGATCCCGGGATCAAGGAAGACCCCGAATATGCGGTTTACCAGGACGGTTTGGCCAAAAACATGTTTCTCCGAACAGCGGATGGCGATATTGCTAAAGGACCGGTCTGGCCGGGATTCTGTGCTTTCCCCGATTTCACCCATCCGGCGGTACGCACCTGGTGGGGTGATCTTTCTGCCGACCTGTATCAAAAAACCGGCATTAGCGGCTTCTGGAACGACATGAACGAACCGGCCGTTTTTCACGTCAACCATAAAACCTTGCCGGATAACGTCATGCACCACTATGATGGGCAGCCGGCCAGTCACCGCAAAGCCCATAACGTGTACGGCCAGCAAATGAACCGGGCTTCCTGGGAGGGTTTCAAACGCCAGCGCCCCGAAAAACGCCCGTTCCTGCTCACCCGAGCCACCTATAGTGGCGGACAACGCTACGCCGCCATCTGGACCGGCGACAACTACTCCGACTGGGAACACCTGCAAATCGCAAACGTCCAATGTCAGCGACTGAGTGTTTCCGGCTTTTCGTTTTGCGGAACCGATATCGGCGGATTTGCCGGAACGCCCGACGGCGAATTATTCACCCGCTGGCTACAACTCGCCGTTTTCCATCCGCTCATGCGGGTACACAGCATGGGACCACATGCCGGAGGCGATATAGTAGTAACCGAGGAGGCGCAATTGACCGATCCCGAATTACACACTTCGGACCAGGAACCCTGGTCTTTCGGGGAAAAATGGACGCCTTTGACGAAAAAAGCCATCGAGTTGCGCTATGCGCTCTTACCTTGTCTCTACACGGCCATGTGGCAAAACTGTAAAACCGGGTTCCCGGTGCTGCGCCATGCCGCTTTTGCCGATCCGGAAGACCCGAAATTTTGGGACAATGAGCGCGACTTTCTTTTTGCGGAGCACCTGTTTGTCAGCCCCGTGGTACAAGCCAAAGTGCAGCGCCAGTTGGTTAATCTGCCGAAAGGGAACTGGTACTACTTCTGGACCGGCCAACCCGCCAACGGAGAAATGTTTGTAAATGTAATGCCCGATCAAATACCTTTTTTCGTCCGGGAAGGCGCCGTTTTGGCCACTTATCCCGTGCGGCAATGGACCGGAGAGCGCCCCGTGGATGAACTGACGTTGTATGTTTATTTTAAAAACGGCGGGGAAACAAGTATTTTATATGAAGATGCCGGCGAAGGATACGAGTATCTCCACGGCGCATACAGCTTGAAAACCTGGAAAACCGAAGGAAAAAACGGGTCGTTTTCTTTGGATCAACAACAGGAAGGCGATTGGAAGCCACCCTACGAAAAAGTAAAAATTTATCTCGTCGGCTTTCCGACCTTCGTCAAAAGTTGCAACGTCGACAACGCTGAATTGCCCGTTAAAGAAATCCGCCTGCGCGACCGCGCGCTGTACACCCTTACCACCACACCAGATTTTAAACATATCACATGGAACGCGTGAATTGGACCCGAATCGCCTATCATATCAGCTTTTGGTTGGTTTATCTGTTTTTGAATTCCTGGTTGGGCAGTCTGTTCAATCAAGTCGATTTGAACCGGGCATTTCTGGGCGAAATGTTTGTTTTGCCCGTCAAAATCCTGCTGACCTATTTCGTTTTTTACTACATTATTCCGCTATATCTGGACCGCGACAAAGTGTACAAGTTGGTCGGTTTAATGTTGCTGGCGTTTATCGTGGCGTCGATGCTTTACCGCGTTGTTACGGCCTATATCTTTTTTCCCAATTTTGAACCGGAGCGCAAAATACCGTTCTTTTTCCTGCCGGGTTTTTACCTCACGGCATTCGACCTGTTCATTACCGTAGCTGCCGCTACGACCATTAAAATGATCCGGGTACACTACAAAAGCCTCGAATTTGAGCAGGAATTGCTGCGGGAAAAACTGCAATCCGAACTCAATTTTCTGCGGGCGCAAACAAATCCGCATTTTTTGTTCAACACCCTGAACAACCTCTATGTGCTGGCGCGTAAAAAATCGGATCGCACGGCCGATGCCATTATGATGTTGTCCAAAATTATGCGTTTCGTATTGTATGAATGCCGCTCTCCACGTATCCAGGTAGCAGACGAATCTAAAATTATTCAGGATTATATCGAACTGGAAAAACTGCGCTACAACAACCGCCTCACCGTACATTTTGAGGAAAACATCGAGCAGGCAGGCGGCTCGATAGCGCCCCTTTTGCTGCTGCCTTTTGTGGAAAACAGCTTCAAACACGGCGCCAACAGCACAATTGGAGATGCCAGAATTTCGGTCATGTTAAGTCTGAAAAACAACGTTTTAGACTTTAAAGTCCAAAATACGGTGGAACCAGGCGAGCGCCCTTCCAGTAGCGAGGGCATCGGATTAAAAAACGTGCAACGGCAATTAGACCTGATTTATCCGGACCGGTATGAACTGATCATCGAACAGGAAAGCGGCACTTATACGGCTAACTTGTGTATAAAATTGGAAGAAGATTGACCGGGTCAGGTTTTAACAATTGTTTTAACCATAAACAGGTTGAGTTTTACAAATCGAACAAAGTAAACACCTGATTTTAAAAGAGATAAATCAATTTCGTTGTTGACAGGGTGCGGGATTTTGAAAATTGTTTGCCCAAGAACATTCGTCACCTCTACCCAGTCCCATTTTGTCTGAGTTTCATCTATAAAACGGAAGGTTGATAATACTGGATTGGGGAATATCCGAAGTGATTTATTCGCCTCATTTGGTTCAATTGTTGAACTAATTGGGTAACAATGCAAGGTGTCCATACAACCGTTTTGATCCACTTTAAGTAACCATCCCCATGTTTTGGAACCGCCTAAACGATCGGAATAGCCGCAAGCGATAATACTGCCGCTTGGCAATTCTGCGGCTGAAAAAAACACATTTTCACCTCCCCAAGGGCCGGGCGCCTGAGCAGTATCAAATCGACTCCAAAGGCTATCCCCCTTAGTGTCCAAGCGGTACATCCAACCGGTAAAAGATTTCAACTGTGCTGTTGTATTGGCCTCTCCAACTGCCAGCCAACCCCCGTCTTGAGTCGGGAATGAATGGCTAAAGCCATTGATATGCTTTTGGAGTGTTCCCACCGGTTTTTCAAATATCAAATTGAAATTACTGTCTCTAATTATAAAGGATGGCTGATGATAAAACGCGTCTTCATCTACATTATATTGAGATCGTATTGTTGTATACCGATAGTCTCGCCCGTTAGATTTATACAAGCCTGTTACATCATGTTCATCTCCCTTCGAAATCTTTGAAAGTGCACCTTCCCAATTCCATTTTATTATTCCAAGGCTGTCTATAGCGAATATTTTATTACCAAACTCTGTTTTATCGTAATCTGGCCAATCAATTGAATTAACTATAATACCGCCAAAGATAAATTCGTTTTCATTAGCAACATAAAAGCTCGTCAAATATTCCCGGCGTGAATTTAAGCCATAAGATTTTTCCCATAACTTATTCCCTTTCCTATCAATTTTAATAATAAAAATATCCGTTTGATAGTTTTGGCTCTGAATAACACCTGATATATAAAAATAATTATTTATTTCTATTATCTTTTTATAAAATTTCGATAAGGCTATCGTATCTTCAAATTCAAATTTAGAAATTAAATTCCCTTCATTATCTGTTTTTAGTAATACGCCATTGTAATTTTCCAGAATTTGGGCAAGTAGCATGTAACCGCTTCCATCTTTCAACTTTATAAAACTGGCCGGCAGGTTCACGGCGTATTCATATCCCAGGCTATCGAAATACAATCGATGGGACAATACGTTTCCATTGGTGTCTATTTTTGCAAATACCAATCCTTGCTGGTGAAGAAAAACTTCGTCGCTGTATGCGAGGCCATAAACGGCCAGGGTATTTTCCTCCACCAGCGAGCATTGAAAAAAGGTGGTCATTGATTCACCCAGGTCATATTTTTGGTTAAACCCAGGTTGGCCCCACATATAAAGAAAGCCATAATGCAAAATGAAAATTGTAAGTAAGTAGCGCATGGCATAAACAATAACGAATATCCGGAGTATTGCCGTTGTTGCATGACTGGATTGGTCGATTTAGTTCAAATATACCCGGATACTACTTTGTTGCCATTAAAAAACATTAGTCTTTTCAACTAACCTACCCAACTTTAACTTTTTCCAGATCGCCCCAAATGAAATCCGCCGCCACCCGGGTCAGCCCGGGAGCCGCATGCTCTTCCAAGTCTTCACCCAAGTTCAGTATGTAGCCCCCAACTTGACCTATACCGGCCCAGCGGGCCGATATCTTTGTAGAAAGGCCCAAGTTTTCTTCCAGGCGGCCCAGCGGGCCGCTATCTTGGGTGCAAATTGAGACAAGATACCGGCCACTGGGCCGGATAAGATGATGTCGGAATGGAATCTTCTACCAAGATACCGGCCCGCTGGGCCGACACAGGCCAAGATGGGGGCTACATACGAAACCCATGCTCTTCCAAGTCTTCAGACTTGGAAACCATATTCTGTGGACTTTGTCCGCATTTCCAGGTTTAGATACCGGACAAGGTCCGGCGAATATCCTTCCCAAGTCTGAAGACTTGGGACAGCAAAGGACAGCCCCCCAGCGCTGGGCCGTTGATTAAGCCGTGGCAAAACAGTTTTGCTTTTTTGCCGTTATGCCGGCAGAAAATGTGGCCAAACTCCCCTGGTTTCGCCTTATTTTGCAGAAAAATTCGTTATTTGGAAAAAAATTCGTTTCACCGGGCAACCGAATTTCAAAATCGGCTGCCAATTCATTATCGTACAACCTCATGCAACATTTGACCGATCAGGATTTGGTAAGCGGGGTGCTGCAAGGCAGCCCGAAACATCAGGCCGCATTGTACAAACAGTACAGTGTGCCCATGTTCCGGGTACTGTTGCGTTTCGCTCGCGACCGGGCCGAGGCGGAAGATATGATGCAGGAGGGTTTTGTCCGGGTGTTTCGCGATATGTTACAGTTTCGGGGCGACGGGGCGCTGGGCGGCTGGATTCGACGGATTATGGTCAATACTGCACTCAGTCACTTGCGCCGGCAGCGGGATTTTTTGCGCGATACTTCAGATTTCAGCCCCTTCGAAAACCGGTTTCATACGGATGAAGACTTTGCTTCGAATCTGGACGCCGAAACACTGTTAAAATACCTCCAAAGACTGCCGCCAGGATACCGTGCCGTGTTCAACTTATACGCCATAGATGGCTTTAGCCATGAAGAAATTGCCGAACAACTCGGCATTTCGATTGGCACCAGCAAAAGCCAGTTGTTTAAAGCGCGGGAATTCCTGAAACGGATTTTAGACAAATCGTTTATTACCTGAGAATCGAAAAATAATGCCGGCTCCGGCCGGCGAAACAAAAAAAATGACCGATCCGAAAGAGTTTAATTCCCTCGACGAACTTTTCCGCAAAACGTTCGATGACCTGCCGGAAACTCCCGCATCTTCGGGATGGGACACCCCCTCTCCGCAGGTATGGGACGAGGTGCGGGTCCGTTTAAAACCGCCGCACAGCGGGTGGAGCACCAAAGCGATAATCCTGGTCAGTGGTCTTGCCATTGTAGTGCTGTTGGGGCTTTATTGGACGTTGACACGCCCGGAACAACCTGCCGACTCGCCGGAAGTTACACCTTCCACGGCCGTGCAAACGCCGCCGCCCGCCAGGGAGCCGGCTGCTACGCCGAAAATTTTGGAAACAGAAACCGTATCGGCGCCAGAAAATCGCGGCAAATCTGCCACGAAAGTGTCGCCAATACGCACCGAACAGGAACAGTACAAGCCGGTAACCGCCCCAAGTACCCAACCGGCGGCAAATCAGACGGAACGCGCGGCAGAAGAACCAGGCCGCGTACGCCCCATGGGAAGTGTGCCCTTGCCCGGCTCCCAGCCCGTATCTCCCAATACGACCGTGGCCCGTCAGGCAGAAGCGTGGCGTAAGGCGCCCTGGGCCAAGCCGCTGTCGCCGTTGCCAAGTGTGCTGGATACCCGGATTATCCGGCCGGTGCCACAAGGATTAAAGCATATTTCTGCACCTAAACAGGAGCATTAATAATAAAAGTTTTTAGCAGTATTGATACAGATATGGCCCGGCGGTGTAATACCGCCGGGCTTTTTGTTACAGTTTCTCCCAGTTCTTGAACAACGTCGCCTTTACCCCCTCTGCTTTCTCCCGGTACTCCGCCCAAGGCTTGTCAAGCAACGTGTTGACCTTTTCCAAAACCTTTTCCGTCTCTTCCCGGGCTGTTTTTACAGAAATTTGCGCTGTGGCATTCGGCGCCCCGCGACCGTCGTTGATATAGTAGGACGCCCGCCGGAGCAGGGAATTGAGGTTGTTCGGATTCCGTTTGATCCCTTTCGCTTCTTTTTGTTCAAAAAAGGCTTCTTTGAGCGTGCCGATACTATCGCGCAGGGTTTTGCCCAATTGCAGCACGTCTTTTTTGACGCTATCCGGCACGTTCACAAATTGTTCCTCTACCAGTTTTATGGTTTTTTCCGCCTCTTTCAGGCGTTCAAAAGCCAGGTTTGCGCGCTCGACGAGGGGGTAAAATCCACGCAAGGCATCGGCTTTGGCCTTCCGTTCAGCCGGTGTAATATCCGTGCGTGGGTCATCGATTACGGTCACAAAAGTCGAATCGCGGAAATCGCTGTACTGAACCAATACCTTGTACTGGCCGGGTAACGCCGCCGGGCCGCCGCCGGGTTCCAACTGATCTTTATCCGGCTCGCGGTTCGAGGGGTACGCCACACCTCTGGTATCCAGGCCCCAGGAAATTGTGCTGAAACAGGAGTCCAGTCCAATTTTGAATCGGCGCAACGTATCGCCGGTTTCCGAGAGGATCAGGACCAGCGCTTTTTCTTTTTTATCATCGCTGCCGCCACGCGAACGCCCCCTTGGGCCGGCCTGTTCCGGTTCATCCTTTTTGTCTTTTTTCTCCTTTTTATCGGCTTTCGGCGCCTGTCCGGGTTTCACCCAAACCGGAATTCGCGCCGCGGTACTTTGATTTTCCCCGGAGAAGACGGCATCAGCGGAAAAACGTGCGCCCTCATAAGAGCGCCAGAAAGCCAAAACTGCCGGCTGCGGGGCAAAAAGTTTGAACGGCTGTGCGGTTAAGTCGGGTTGCCGGGCCAGGTCGCGCAAAGGGTTGATATTGTCCATGATCCAGATCGCCCGGCCAAAAGTTGCGATCACCAGATCGCCGTCGCGCGGATGAATTTTCATGTCCTGCACCGGAACGCTTGGAAAAATCGGTTCGCCCGACGCGGACGTGTTGGGCCAATGCGTCCAGGTGCTCCCATAATCGAGGCTGAAATACAACCCCTGATCGGTGCCGAGAAACAACAGATTGGGCGTCTCCGTATCCTGTACCACAGACAGGCAAAAGCCGGTAATATTTTTTGAACTGGCTAACCGTTTCCAGTTCCGGCCAAAGTCAGTCGTATGATACAAATAGGGTTCCCAATCGTTCAGGCGGTAGTTATTGATCACCACAAACGCTTCACCGGCATTTTTCGCCGATACTTCGATTTGTGCAATCCACGCGCCTTTCGGGCAACCGGGCAAGCGGCCGGCCAGGTTATCCCAGGTTTTGCCGCCGTCGCGGGTCAGTTGAAGGCTACCGTCGTCGGCGCCGACCCAGATAAGGCCCTGTTGTACCGGACTTGGCGCAATATTAATAATCGTGCAATAATTCTCGGCGTTGGTGGCGTCGAAGGTCAGGCCACCGGACTGATCCTGATGCATTTTGGAGGTATCGTTTGTCGTCAGATCGGGCGAAATGATCTGCCAATTCTGGCCAAAGTCTGTCGAGTAGTGCAGAAATTGGCTTCCAAAATAAATTCCACCGTCGCGGAACGGGTCTTGAGCCAGCCCGGCATTCCAGTTGAAACGCAGGTCAACGCCCGCAGGATGCAGGGGCTTGATGTAATGAGAAAGCCCCGTTTGCCGGTCGATATATTTCAGTTCGCCGCCTTGCGACATGGCAAAGCAGTACCGGCTGTTGTCGCGCCGGGGCATAGCGTCGAAGCCATCGCCGAAGAGCACTTCCTGCCAATCGCTGTTGCGGATGCCGCCGGCGCGCCATACTGCCGAGGGGCCTACCCAGGAGCCGTTGTCCTGCAAGCCGCCATAGATGTTGTAGGGCATTTCATTGTCCAGGTTGATGTGGTAAAACTGCCCAACCGGGATATTTTCAGCGTAGTACCAGGTTTTGCCGCCGTCGCGGGTGATATTGAGACCGCCGTCGTTGCCATTAATAATGTAATCAGGGTTGTTCGGATGAATCCAGAAGGCATGGTGGTCGGGGTGTATACGCCAGCCAGCCCAGGTTTCAAATGATTTTCCGCCGTCTTCACTGCGCGTAATAACAGTGTGAATACTGTACACCCGGTTTTCATTTTTAGGGTCGGCAAAAATTTCGGCGTAGTAAAACGGGCGATCCCCCATGTTTTTATCGGCCATCTTTTTCCATTTCCGGCCGCCGTCGGTGCTTTTGTACAAAGCGTTGTCTTTGGCTTCAACCAGGGCGTACACGATTTCCGGCTTGCCGGCTGAAACCGCAAGGCCGATCCGGCCGAGTTCGCCCTCGGGCAGCCCGTCTTTTTCGGTGCGCCGCTCCCAGGTTTCACCACCGTCATAAGACACGTAGAGCCCGGAACCTTTGCCGCCCGATTTAAAAAACCACGGCCAACGCTGGTATTCCCACATCGCGGCGAATAGTTTGTTCGGGTTGGCCGGGTCGGCTATGAGTTCGGCGCAGCCGGTCAGATCGTTGACGTAGAGCACTTTGCGCCAGGTTCGGCCGCCATCGGTGCTTTTGAATATGCCCCGGTCTTCGTTCGGGCCGTTGGCTGAGCCCGTGGCAGCAGCCCATAATACGTCGGGGTTGTCGCGATGAAGTACAACGCGATGTATGGCATGGGTTTTTTGGAGTCCCATGCACACCCAGTTTTTGCCGCCATCGATCGTTTTGAATATACCGATGCCAAAGTTTTGGGAATTCCGCGGGTTACCCTCGCCGGTTCCGACCCATATTTCGTCCGGATTACGTGGATTAATGGCAATAGAACCGATACTTTGCGTGGGCGCCGAGTCGAAAATGGGCTCCCAGTTGGTTCCGCCGCTTGTGCTGCGCCAGAGGCCGCCGGAAGCCGCGCCGGCGTAAATGATGTCCGGATTCTCCGGGTCGCAGGCAAGCGCCGTGATCCGGCCCGACATAGCGCCGGGGCCGATGGAGCGGATTCGAATGCCGCTTAACAGTTCAGGATTAATGGTTTGGGACACAAGTATGCCTGACAGGCAAAAGAAGAGGAGGGTAGTAAAACGTCGTTTCATCCAAAAATGATTTAGCAGATGCAAAACTGCAAAATCATTCGGAATGCGCAGATGAAGGAAGGAAATTAGATCAATGAAGGTTCTGGGGTATCCATTGCCACTTCTTTTTAATCGTATTTATTCATTAAAAAACATTATGTTCGCTTTAAAATTTGCCAATTCAAGGCATATTCAGGGAAGTGCAAGCAATTTGAAAATCAAACCGGTAAATTTGAATAACCTATTTTCAAAAATAATAACTACATGAAAAGACTTTTTCTCCTCCTGTTTTACCTTGCCTGCTGGTTTACCGGTGTACAGGCGCTTGAGCCTGGCGCCCCTGCCCCACTCTACCGGCACCTGGTTGAAATAAACCACGAATGGTTACGCCAGGCACCGACCGGCGATCTGCTCGAAACGGTTGCATTTGCCGACGATCAGGCGCGAATCAGCACGCATCTGCAACTGGTGGAACAAACGCTCCGGCAACGTGAAGGTTCAGCGCTCAACCCAGTTCAACGCGCTAATCGGGCGCGTCATCTCGATGCGCTCCGGGAATATTGGCAAACAAACCTGTTTCCGACCAACCATTATCACAACCTTCGCCGGCCCTATTTTCGGGATAACTACGGTGTGCTGTGCGCGGTTGGTTACCTGCTCTGGCAGGATGGCCAAAGACAATTGGTAAACCGTATCAACAAAGAAAATAACTACGGCTACATTGCCGAACTGGCAGTGCAGTACCCGGAAATCGGGATATGGGCACAAAAAAACGGGTTTTTGCAAGACGAGCTAGCCTGGATACAACCGGCCTACGAACCGAAACCGCTGAATATCTCCAATTGGGGCAATGGCGGCGGGCTAAACCCCGGCGGCCGTATCAATGTGATGGAAAAAGATGCCGCTGAAACCCGACTATTTGTCGCCGGTCATTTTTCAGCAATCGACGGCTTTCCTGCCAATAACATCGTCGAATGGGACGGTTCCAACTGGAAAGCGCTGGGAAACGGGGTCGTCGGGGAAGTTTTTGCCCTGGAGTACTACAAAAACGGAACCAATGAAAAACTGTATGTCGCCGGTGATTTTCACCTGCCCGGAGACACGACACCGTGTAATATTGCCGAATACAACATCGCCAATAAAAGCTGGAAGTCCCTGCAAAGTGGTGATATGATGGGCAAGGTCTACGCTTTATGCTCCACCAATTTTGGTACCGCAAGGTTAAGTGTCGGTGGAGATTTTAAGAAGATAAATGGATTGCCTGCAAATAATCTTGCAACCTATTATCAGAACTACCAGGATTGGAACCACTATTCCCCGGATGCGGGATTGGGCACCGATGGCCCCGTGTACAGTATTATATCCATTTCGCCCAATATATTGATAGGAGGCGCTTTCCAACAAGTTTATCAGCTAAAAGATAGCGCGTGGGTAAATGCTCCACATCTGGCCTATTACGGATATTTTGGTGATTGGACGCCACTACAACATGCTCTCCCACCGGTCCGTTCTCTGGTATATTTTAACGGCTCCGTTTACACCGGCCATGAATTATATTTTGACAGCCTGCAGGACGCATTCATTGGAACAAACATGCTGAAAGCAGGCTTGTGGTTCCCTCAAAGTTATTTCCCTGCCGGCGACAACAGCATACATGGATTTGTAAATTTAGGCGAACGCCTGCTTACCTACGGCGGTTTTTTAAAATTTGATTTCACCTATGGGTGGGGAGCGGCTGTTTTTGAAAAGGATTACACGGACTGCAAGGCGTACCTGTTAGCCGACAGTACCATAACCGCTATGCAAACCTTCCGCGGCCATATCTATGTAGCCGGCGATTTCCAAACGCTCTTCGTCGAACCCACCTTCCCGGGTATGGCACGAATACAACTCCCCACGGTTGCCATAGCCGAAGCAGATGAAACCATTCCTGTACAGGTTACTGCCAGACCTGATCATCTCCGGCTCCGGTACGAAATGCTCGAACTGCCGACACGGTTGAATATTTTTGACTTGCAGGGACGATTGCTTGCACAACAGGACCTGGATTCAGGAGCCGGCGAACTTACCTTGCCGGCAGGCAATACCTGGACCGACGGCCTATACGTCTGGCAATTGCAAAACAGCGAAGGGCGTCGGGCAGGCAAGTGGGTGATAACGCGATAAAGTCAAAAAACGATGAAGATCCCCCCATCTTTATTCTTATCCGGCCAAGGGAATTTCTTTCCTTTGGCCGGTTTTTAATTATCACTAAAAATGGCATCCATCTTTGGTCATGTGGCCGCTTCAACGGCGTTAGGGTTTTCTTTTTTCAACGACAAATCGACCTGGAAAGCGCTGTTGCTGGCGGGTTTTTGCGCCTTTGCGCCTGATCTCGACGTCATCGCCTTTCGCTTCGACATATCCTATTCCAGTATTTGGGGACACCGGGGCTGGACGCACTCCTTCACATTTGCGGTCGTTTTTGGCGCTTTTGTCGCGTGGTTATTTTACCGGCTGGACAAAGACTGGTGGAAAATGGCCATGTGGTTTATCCTAGCCACTGCCTCGCACCCATTGCTGGATATGCTGACTACGGGCGGGATGGGTTGCGCCCTGTGGTGGCCGTTTAGTGAGGAGCGGCTGTTTTTTCCGGTACGGGTCATCCGGGTTTCGCCGCTGGAGATCAGGGATTTTATTTCAAAATGGGGGATAAAAATCCTGTTGAGCGAGGTCATCTGGATTGGTATACCGGGATTGATTTTGGTTGCCGTGTCCAGGTTCTTTAGAAAAAAGGAGTAATTTTCAGTACGATCTTTCCAAACTGACCGCTTGCTTCCATTCGTTTTAAAGCGGCATTTCCATCGGCTAAGGGAAAGACTGAATCCACTACCGGTACGATGTTAAATTTAGTCACAAAGGCGAGCATTTTCCGGAATTCAGCATTTGTGCCCATGGTAGACCCAAGAATGCTGATCTGTTTCCAGAATAAAATTTGCGGGCTCAGGCCGTTTATTTTTCCCAACGATCCACCGTAAATCCCGATGCGGGCGCCTGGATTGCACAAACCCGGCAAAGTGGCAAACCCATCGCCGCCCGCCGAATCGATTACAACGTCGAAGCCGCCCACATCGGCTTTGAGACGTTTGTCCCAACCCTCCTCCTGATAGTTGGCGCCGCCTTTTGCTCCCAACATCACGGCCTTTTCAATTTTTTCCGCCGAGCCGGAAGTCACGAATACTTCTGCACCGGCGGCCAGGGCAAACTGCATGGCCATCAGCGCAACGCCGCCGCCCACCCCGGTGATGAGCACCCGTTCGCCCGTGCGCAGGCGGCAACGTGTAAACAAGGCCCGGTATGCCGTCAATCCGGCCAAAGGAAGGGCTGCGGCTTGTTCCCAGGTAAGGTGCTCCGGCTTTGGGGCTATGTTCTTGCGCGGCACACAAATCAATTCAGCAAAGGCGCCGTTGTCGGGTAACCCGAGTACCCGGTAGGATTTCCCCTGAAAACGCGGGTCGTCACCCCAGTCGAGCGAAGGATTGATGACCACCGGTTTACCCCGGTACTTCCCTGCCCCATCGCTTCCCAGGATCACCGGGAACTGTATTTTAGGATATTGGCCCTGTGTGATCCACCAATCACGCCTGTTCAGGGCAGCGGCGTGCAGACGAACCAATACCTCGCCGGGCCCCGGAATGGGGTCGGCGATCTCCCGAAAATCAAGCGGTTGATGTAGTGCATTCAAGAGCAACGCTTTCATAATCAGCGGGTTGATGCATCCCCGGCGCCCCGGGGTATCCGAATATCTTCAATCATCAGTTGTATTTTTTCCGGAGGTGGCGGGGTGAACCGGGAAACTATCAAAGTGATCGCCACATTCAGCAGCATACCGACTATGCCTATGCCCTCGGCACTAATACCGGCTACTGATTTTATGACTGGCGCCTTCATACCGAGCAATTTATCAGATTGCATCAATACAATCATAACGGTAGTGAATACAAGTCCTGCGATCATGCCGGAAATAGCGCCCTCCTTGTTGGTGCGTTTGTCAAAAATACCCAGAATAATCGCCGGGAAGAAGGAGGCTGCAGCCAGGCCGAAAGCGAATGCTACAACCTGCGCGACAAATCCCGGTGGATAAATACCCAGCAGGCCGGCCAAAATAACCGATAACCCGGCGGCTATCCGGGCAGCGCGCAATTCACCCGTTTCAGTAATGTCGAGACGCGCGGCGTTTCGCAGGAGATCGTGCGAAATAGCGCTGGAAATAACCAGCAGCAGACCGGCTGCCGTGGAAAGCGCTGCCGCCAACCCGCCGGCCGCAACCAACGCGACGACCCAAGCGGGCAAGCCGGCGATTTCGGGGTTGGCCAAAACCATAATATCCCGGTCGATGCTCAGTTCGTTCTTGTCGGCAGCTTTCAGGTACTGGATTTTGCCGTCGTTATTTTTATCTTCAAAAGCGATCAGTTTGGCCGTCTCCCATTTATGAAACCAGGCCGGCATCTCCGCATAAGGTTTGTTGGATACCGTTTCGATCAGGTTGGTGCGCACGAAAACGGCCACCGCCGGCGCCGTGGTGTACAGAATGGCAATAAACAACAGCGCCCAGCCAGCCGAAGAGCGCGCGTCTTTCACTCGCGGCACCGTAAAAAAACGCACGATGACATGCGGCAAGCCGGCAGTGCCGGCCATCAGGGCTGCCGTAATACAAAAAACATCAATCATCGGTTTCGAGCCGTCGGTGTAAGCGGCAAAGCCCAGTTCTTCATTCAGCCCGTCCAACTTGTCCAACAACCAGGTTCCGTCGGCTGCCGTGCCACCCATGCCCAATTGCGGGATCGGATTACCGGTCATTTGAATGGAAATAAATATGGCCGGCACCATATAGGCAAAAATCAGCACCACATATTGGGCTACCTGGGTGTAGGTGATGCCTTTCATGCCGCCTAAAACGGAGTAAATAAACACGATAGCCATGCCAATGATGACGCCTACGTTGATATCGACTTCCAGAAAGCGGGAAAAAACGATGCCGACGCCGCGCATTTGACCGGCGATATAGGTGAAAGAAACAAACAAAGCGCATATCACCGCTACAATCCGGGCCTTTTGGGAATAGTAGCGCTCGCCGATGAAATCCGGCACGGTAAACTTGCCAAATTTCCGCAGGTAAGGTGCCAGCAACAGGGCCAACAGTACATAGCCGCCGGTCCATCCCATCAGGTACACCGAGCCGTCGTAACCGGCAAAAGAAATGAGGCCGGCCATGGAAATAAAGGAAGCCGCAGACATCCAGTCAGCTGCCGTGGCCATGCCGTTGACCACCGGCGACACGCCGCCGCCCGCCACGTAAAAGTCTTTTGTAGAAACCGCTCGCGTCCAAATTGCAATACCGATATACAAGATAAAAGAAAGCCCGACGATAATAAAGGTCCAAACCTGAACACTCATGGTGGAATGGTTTAAAGATAAAAGTTGGTTGCTCCCGCTTTCAGGGGTTATTTTTCATGTACGTCGAATGCTTCATCAAGCCGGTTCATTAAACGGACATAAACAAAAATGATAATTACAAAAACGTAGATAGCGCCTTGTTGAGCGAACCAAAAACCCAGTTTAAAGCCGCCTAAGCGGATAGCATTCAGGCTGTCGACGAACAAAATGCCGAAGCCATACGAAACAAGGAACCAAACAGCCAGCAAAATGGCCAGATAACTTATGTTTTTTCTCCAATACTCCGTGCGACTTTTATCCATGACTATATCAAGTGCGTTTATGTGTATAAAAAAGGCGGGCAAAGTAAGCAGCAAAATCAGAATTGCCGCTAAATTTCAGGCGTTGTCCGCCCCCGGAGAAAGATAAATAAACGGCGGCTGTGGTTAATTTCCGGCTAACCCAGGAAATTTTTCAGCAATTTCATCGTGTTCATCAACCAAAATACGAGATTTGTGTTTTCTAATCTTGCTTATGACTTTTTTGCGCCACTTTTTTCGTACCCTGTTGTTTTTAGCCGCCACGTGTTTGGTGGTGAATGACGGTGTGCGACTGTTTTGTCCGCAAGTCCAGCACTACATGACCGCATCCTCCAATAATGCGGAACAGGAAGAAGACAATAATCCTGTAAATTCTTTTTCCCTGCTGGAAGAAGAAGTTAAAAACCACTACCATCCGGAACGATTATTGGTAGCGCCCATCCCTGAAGGCTATGGAATAGATGCCGCCGCCGACCATTTGATCAAGGATGATGAGGTCCGGCACCTGGCTTTCATTCCCATTTTTTCTCCTCCTCCGAACCGGGTTTAATTCCCGCTTCTCCTCTGTTTTTCATTTTCTCTCTGACGATACCGGCCAATGGCAGGTAAATGCCTGTGCCCATTGTGGCTTTATTTAATTCATCAAGAGGCAATTTGAAAAAAACGTCTATTTCTTTTCTACGCAGGAGATTAATCACGCCTGGAAGAATTGGTTTCCGGGGCAAACGATCGGCCAAATCTGGTGCGCTCCGTTTCGAACTAACCCATTTTGTTGACAGATATACAGCAAGAAGGTTTTTTAGAAGGATGTCATACCCGCCCGTTGAAAAATGTGGCGGGTATTTTTTCTGAAATGGGTTTGAAGGTTTGAGGGTTCCTGGTTTGAAGGTTTCTGGTTAGAGTGTAGATGATTAGAGGTCAATTGATTACCCAGATACTTTCAAACCTTCAAACCAGAAACCTTCAAACTTTCAAACCAGAAACCTTCAAACTTTTCCTGCCCCAAGTTTAATTTCATCCACCACTTCCGGGTTGAGCAAGGTGCTGGTATCTCCGAGGTTTGAGGTATCTCCTTCTGCAATTTTCCGCAAGATTCGGCGCATAATTTTGCCCGACCGGGTTTTGGGAAGCCCCGGCACAATTTGAATTTTGTCGGGTTTGGCAATCGGGCCGATTTCTCTGCTTACGGTATCAAATACGTCTTTTTTAAATCCGGCGACATCAGCTATCGGTCCCGAAGTAATAATATAGGCATAAATGCCCTGTCCTTTAATATCGTGCGGATACCCCACCACGGCCGACTCCACTACCCGGGGCGCTTTGTTGATGGCATCTTCGACTTCTGCCGTACCGATGCGGTGGCCGGATACGTTGATCACATCGTCGACACGACCAATGATCCGGTAAAAACCGTTTACATCGCGCCGGGCGCCGTCGCCGGTAAAATATTTATCTTTAAAAGTAGCGAAATACGTCTGCCTGCATCGCTCATGGTCCCCATAGGTCGTTCGGAGCATAGAGGGCCAGGGATATTTGACACATAACATGCCCTCCATTTCATTATCCTCGAATTCTTTCCCGTTGGCATCCACCAGACAGGGTTGAATACCCGGCAAAGGCAGGGTAGCATAACACGGTTTCACCGGTGTTACGCCGGCCAGAGACGTAATCATAATGCCGCCCGTTTCGGTTTGCCACCAGGTATCCACGATCGGACAGCGTTTTTTGCCCACCCGTTCATCGTACCAGTGCCAAGCTTCCTCATTGATGGGTTCTCCAACGGTGCCCAATACCCGCAGCGAAGGCATGCGCCGGTTTTTAATATATTGGTCTCCGGCTGCCATCAATGCGCGAATCGCAGTGGGCGCCGTGTAAAAAATATTGACTTTGTGGCGCTGTATCACATCCCAAAAGCGGCCGGCGTCGGGATAAGTCGGAATGCCTTCAAACATCAGGGTGGTGGCGCCGGCTAACAAGGGGCCGTACACGATATAAGAGTGGCCGGTAATCCAGCCGATATCGGCAGTACACCAGTACACTTCGCCCTCCTGATACTGGAAAACATTGCGGAACGAATACTCCGAATACACCATGTATCCGCCATGTGTATGTACCACCCCTTTGGGCTTGCCGGTGGAACCCGACGTGTATAAAATAAACAACAAGTCCTCACTGTCTACGACCGTAGCTTTACAACTTTTGCGCTTGCCCTTTACAGCCTCATGCCACCAGATATCGCGCCCCTCCTGCATGATCACCGGATCGCCGGTGTTCTGATGTACGATCACATGTTTGACGGAATCGCACCCCAATGTTAATGCTTCGTCGACGACCTGTTTTACCGGAATATTTTTAGGTCCTCTTGAATTATAATCGGCGGTGATGACCACAGAAGCCTGCGCATCCTTGATACGATCGGCGATGGAGACGGCGCTGAAGCCGGCAAATACGACCGAGTGAACGGCCCCAATACGGGCACAAGCCAGTACCGCAACAGCCAGTTCAGGCGTCATCGGCATATAAATACAAATCCGGTCGCCTTTTTTTACACCCTGCGCCTTCAGGGCATTGGCAAACTGGCAAACCATTCCGTACAGTTGTTTGTAGGTGATTTTGCGCGGCTTACGTTTGGGATCGTTCGGTTCCCAGATCATCGCGACTTGTTTGCCACGGGTAGACAGGTGGCGGTCCAGGCAGTTCTCTGTAATATTTAGCCGGCCGCCGACAAACCATTTTACGTTCGGTTCGCGAAAATTCCATTTCAGGACCTGCCGCCATGGCTTGCGCCACTGAAACGTATTGGCTTGTTCTGCCCAGAATCCTTCCGGATCGGCTACGCTGCGGGCGTATTCGGATTGATATTGCTCAAAAGATGTAATTTGTGTTGTCATAAACTCGGCAAGTTGTTCGACGGCAAATATAGAGACTTCCGCAGGAAGGCGTAATCCGCCGTAGCTGATTACCTTTGCGCCGCATGAAAAACTATCTTGGTCAAACTTTAGGCCTTGCAGTCCTGATGCTGGTGTTGCTGACGGGCTTGTCGCTCCTGCAGGAGGGTCTCACGATAGCGGGGTTTCCACTCCGGAAAATGGATATTTTTGCCGATATACGCAAGAATACACCACAACCTATCGCCCCGGTCGTCGATTCGCTTGCCATGCAAACGGATACAATGGCCGTAGTTTCCGACAGCACCGGGCTCGACAGTTTGGGCCTGATTCCTGCGGTAGATTCCGCCTTGTTTGGGCAAATTTTTGAAGATTATACGCCGGAGCAAACGGGACTAAGTTCTTTTTTTAAGGCCGTCGAAGAAATTCGCACCCAACGCCGCACCGTTCGTGTCGCTTTTTTCGGAGATTCATTTGTGGAGGGCGACATTTTGTTGGGCGACCTGCGGGATACCCTGCAAACCGTTTGGGGCGGCAACGGTGTAGGTTATGTCCCCATTACGTCAGAAGTGGCGCGCTTCAAGCGCACGCTGGTACACCGGTATGAAAAGTGGAACACGTTTTCTATTGTAAAAAACCACACCGACGGACAGCCCTTTGGCATCAACGGATTCGTATACCGGCCCGCGCCGTCCGCATTTGTCCATTACGAAGGGGCCGATTATTTTCATCATACCAGTCGCTGGAGCCAGTTCAGGCTTTTTTACCAGTCGGACAACGACGTGCCTTTTGTTTGGCAAACGGACAATGCACCGCCGCTACCGGATACGCTACCTGCAAAGCCTGGCCAACTGAGTGAATGGCGTTGGAATCAATCTTCCATGCGTGCCGTAGCCTTCAGATTTGATACGCCGGACAGCAGTTTATTGCTTTACGGGGCGTCGCTGGAAAGCGGACCGGGGGTTTATCTCGATAATTTCTCCGTTCGCGGTAATACCGGCGGCCGGCTGAAACTGATAACACCGGCGCTTGCCCGGCAATTTGACGCCTTTCAACAATACGATCTCATCGTGGTGCAACTCGGACTCAACGCCGTAACGCCCAAAATGGACAATATTCGCTGGTATCGCGCCGAACTGGATCAGACCTTCGCCCATATACGCCGTTGTTTCCCGGGAAAGCCGGTACTGATCATCAGCGTCGCCGACCGGGCCGGCAAGATAAACGGCGAGTTGGCCACCCTGCCCAGCGTGCCTGCTATTACGGCCATGCAACGCGACCTGGCGCGCCAACACGGTTTTTTATTTTACGACTTGTACCACGGAATGGGCGGCGCCGGCACGATGGTACGTTTCGCCGATCAGCGCCCCGCACTGGCAAACAAAGATTACACCCACCTTACCCACGAGGGCGGTAAAGTGATGGGGTATATGTTTGCGCGGCTGTTCCTGGATGCCCAGGTCCGCTACCGGCAAACAAACAATAACACGCCTTCCCGGTGAATTTTGACCGGGCGGTTTTGGCAAACTGGTTTATTTGGATAATTTCGCTCCCGATGTGCCAAACCCTTTTTCTATTTTAACAAAAATAACGAAACACAGCTTCATGCGCAAATCAAGCCCCCCGGCAGTTCTGTTGCTCAAACGAACCTTTTATTTGCGGACAATGGCGATTTTGACCTTTAGTCTGATCGTCAGTCAGTGTCAATCCCAATTTCAGCCACCCCAGGTCGAAATTACCGACCAGGATACCACAGGATATCCTTTTCTGCGGCAGGATGAAAATGATATTGTAAACCGGGACTATCTGGAGCCGTTGTTTCAAAAACTTTACCGGCAACGCACGGAAGGCGGGCAGCGGATCACCATCGTACATATCGGTGATTCGCATATTTTAGGAAATTTCCTCACCCACGAGGTGCGCGCGCGCCTGCAAAATGCCTTTGGCGATGCCGGCCGCGGCTTGATTTTTCCTTACAAACTCGCCGGAACGAACGGCCCGAAAGATTATCTGGTCGAATCGGATGTACGGTGGAGCGGCTCCAACTGCCAGCGCGATTTAGACGAAGCCACTCCTTATGGCATCAGTGGTTTTTTGCTGGAAACGCCTCAGCCGGAAGGGCAACTGACCTTTCGGCTGCGCGATACCTCCACCTCTGAAACGCGCCTGTTTACGAAAATGACCATTTTTCACCGCCGCGACGACGACGCATTTGACTTCCTCGTGCATGATGAAGTGACCAAACAGGATGCCGTGCTGTTTCTTCAGGACGAGTTTTTTAAAGCTTATTATTTCGACCGGCCGGTAGCCCAGGCCAGCCTTGTTTATAAACGTCGGGATAAACAGTCCAAAGGAACACTCGCTATCGACGGCGTGATGCTGGAAAATGAACGTTCCGGTGTCGTATATCATTCTATCGGCGTCAACGGCGGAAAATTTTCCGATTTCGCCCGGGCCCGTTTTTTCGCGCGGGAACTGGCCGACGTCAATCCGGACCTGATTATATTGTCCTTTGGAACCAACGAGGCGCAGGGCAAACAAAGCGTCCGTTCGCTGTACCAGCAGATCGACGGCTTGGTGAGCCAACTCCGGCAATACGCGCCGAATGCCTATTTTTTGTTTACCACACCGGCCGACTCTTACCTGAAAGGACGCGGGTTCAACCCTTACATGAATCAAATCAGCGAAGTGATCAGTCAATTTGCCCGGGACAAAAACTATGCAGTTTGGGATTTATTCCAACTTTCCGGCGGCGAAAAATCTGCACAGCATTGGAAATCGTCCGGGTTGATGTCGTCCGATTCGGTGCATTATTCCAAATTGGGCTATGCGGTGCAGGGCAAATTATTTTACCAGTCGCTGATTCGGGCGTATAATGACTTTGTGCACAATCATGTGGATTAAGCAGGTTCACTTGGCGTTTTGAACAACTAACACATTCCAATCGCCTGATTTTCAGATTTTTTTAGGTAAAAAAAAGCCAAAACAAGTAGTTTTGCGTTTAGTAAACGTTTTGACTACTCGACATGCTGGCTGACAGTTTCCCATTTTACAAACAACTCGACGCATCGGACTGCGGCGCTACCTGTCTTCGTATGATAGCCCGGTACCACGGGCGACATTATTCCCTCGAATATTTGCGGGAAATATCCTACCTGGATCGCGAAGGGGTTTCGCTGATGGGTATTGCCGATGCTGCCGAAAAAGTAGGCTTTCGCACTTTGGGCGTCAAGGCGGGATTCAGCCGTTTACAATCAGAACTTCCCCTGCCCTGTATTGCCCACTGGAAGCAGAATCACTTCCTGGTGGTGTATAAAATTGCCAACGGGAAGGTATACGTGGCCAATCCGGCGGTCGGGAAAGAACAATTGACCGAACAGGAATTTCTGGATGGCTGGATCAGCGATGTGTACAATACCGAGCCGCAGGGAATCCTGCTCCTGCTGGAAACGGCGCCCGAATTTTTTCAGCGGGAAGGTGAAACAACCAACCGGGCAGGCTTGGGCATCCTTCGACAATACCTGGTACCGCACAAACGCCTGATCTGGCAGCTGATGCTGGGATTGATTTTGGGCAGTGCCGTTCAGCTGGTGTTCCCCTTCCTGATGCAGGCCCTGGTGGATAAAGGGGTACAACTGAACGACCTCAGTTTTGTGTACCTGATACTGGCCGCCCAAGGCATGCTTTTCCTGAGCCAGGTGGCGGTAGAGTTTATCCGGGGCTGGATACTGCTACATATCGGCTCGCGGGTAAACATCAATTTGGTTTCGGACTTTCTGATCAAATTGATGCGCTTACCAATGGCTTTTTTCGACTCCAAAATGACAGGAGACCTGCTCCAGCGCATATACGACAATGAACGGGTGGAACGGTTTCTGACCTCCTCCTCCCTAACCACGCTTTTTTCGGTGGTCAGTTTGGGCGTATTCGGACTGGTACTCCTTTTTTACAACGTCTGGATTTTTGCCATATTTTTTGTTGCTGCCCTGCTATACTTTGGTTGGGTTGGGGTCTTTCTACAACAACGTCGGGCGCTGGATTACCGACGGTTCGAACAAATGGCTGACAACCAAAATGCGCTGATCCAACTGGTAAACGGAATGCAGGAAATCAAACTGCATAACGCCGAACGCCAGAAAAGGTGGGCCTGGGAGCGGATTCAGGCGAAATTATTTCGGGTCAATGTTGACTATCTGGCTACGGACCAAATGCAAAGAGCCGGCGCCGCATTTATCAATGAAGGCAAAAACATCCTGATCTCCGTGACTGCTGCCACGGCTGTTATTCATGGCGATATGACCCTGGGTATGATGCTGGCCGTGCAATATATCATCGGCCACATGAATGCACCGCTGGAATCGCTGGTACAATTTATCTTGGCTGCGCAGGAAGCCAAGATCAGCCTGGAGCGCATGAATGAAATCCACCAGAAGCCAGATGAAGAACCCGTCGATCACGCCAAAGTGACCGTATTGCCTTCTAAGGGCGACCTGGTGCTGGAGAATATGTCGTTTCGGTACGGCGGCCCGCATGATCCCTGGGTACTGCACAATGTAGGTTTGACTTTTCCCGAAGGCAAGGTAACGGCTATCGTAGGCAGCAGTGGCAGTGGCAAAACGACACTTGTCAAGCTATTACTCAATTTTTATGTCCCCACGGAAGGTAGTGTCCGGCTCGGCGATATTAATCTGGCCAATATCGATCACAAACTGTGGCGTAGCCATTGCGGCGTGGTGATGCAGGACGGTTTTATCTTCTCCGAATCCATTGCACGAAATATTTCACTCGGCGAAGAAAACATCGACCGGCGTCGTTTGCTTTATGCTGCCAAGGTGGCCAATATTCAAACTTTTATCGAATCGTTGCCATTAGGTTATAATACCAAAATCGGGCAGGACGGTGTGGGCCTTAGCCAGGGGCAAAAACAACGCATTCTGATCGCCCGTGCCGTGTATAAAAATCCGAACTATATCTTTTTTGACGAAGCAACCAACGCCCTCGATGCCTATAATGAGCGGGTTATCATGCACAACCTGGAGCATGTTTTTCGAAATAAGACCGTTATTGTCGTAGCGCATCGCCTGAGCACCGTGCGGAATGCCGACAATATTGTGGTGTTGGAAAAAGGTGAAGTTGTGGAGCAGGGCACCCACGATGAGCTGACATACAATCGGGGGCCGTATTATCATTTGGTCAAAAACCAGTTGGAGCTAGGACTGTGAAAATCGCCCAACAGGGATGGGCGCAACGAATAAATTATGGAAGAAAGGGAATACGTTGAACTTCGATCAGAAGAAGTACAGGAAATCCTGGGCACACCACCCGGCTGGCTGGTACGTTGGGGCACCCTGGTCGTGTTTATCTGTATCGCCGCCTTGCTGGGGGTAGCGGCGATCATCAGTTATCCGGATGTCATCGAGGCTAAAGTAGTCATCACTACGGCGACACCGCCGGTTGATATTATTTCCCGTACGGACGGCCATATTGCCCGATTACTGGTTAAAGATAAAAATACGGTCAAACAAGGCGCCGTACTGGCTGTTTTGGAAAGCACTGCGAATTATGATGACATCAAACGACTGGATGAAGCGGTGAATCAATGGCAACAACTCGACGGCAATTCCCAGTCAGAAATCAAAGTGCTCCAAAACCTGGAATTAGGCGAGGTACAGGCCGATTATTCTGCTTTTGTGCAGGATGTGGCTAACTTCCGTTTTGGCAAAGAAGATAAGAGCTCCTCCGTTCAAAAAAATATCGGCTCGATCAACCGGCAAATTGAAAAACTGGAAAAAAGCATTGCCGTAGATCAAAAATCCATGCAACGTATTAGCAATCAGTTGGTTATCGCGCGGGAATTGTTTCAAAAACAAAAAGAATTGTATGAAGCCAGTTTGATTTCCCGAGTAGATTTTGAAAAAGAACGTCAAAAACTCGACGATCTGGAACAACAACACGATGCTGTAGAAGATAATGTTTTTCGCAAACAAAATGAGATTATAAGTCTGAATACCAACAAAAACCAAGCGCGCTTTGGAGAAAAAGAAGAGGCCGCCACTACTTCCGGTCGGCTGCGTCAAAACTTGAATACGCTAAGAGCCAGTTTGGATAAGTGGAAACAAACCTATCTCCTTACCGCCCCGATCGACGGGCAGGTATCCCTTAATTCCTCTTTTTTCAGCGAAAAACAATATGTAAAACAAAACGAACAGGTTATGGCTATTGTGCCACCTGAAAGCGATAAACTTATCGGGCGGCTCTCGTTACCTGTTGCCGGCAGTGGCAAGGTTCGATCCGGCCAACGGGTTATTCTGAAGTTAGACAGTTACCCGTATTACGAATTTGGAACGCTTCAAGGGCGTGTAGTATCCAAATCGCTGGTTCCTAAAGATAATGAGTACTCCATTCTCGTGCTCCTTCCCGAGGGGCTGAAGACCAGCTACCAGCGTGAGATTCCTTTTGAACAACAATTGCAGGGAAAAGCAGAGATTGTGACTGACGAAAAGCGTTTTTTACAACGTATTTATGAGCAGGTCTTCGCCGCCAGGTACTGATTTGCCCCCTTTTTTCACGCCTTAGAAAAGGATTTGCTTTTGTTTGGACATCGTTAACAGCGCAGGGCTTGGGGGGGAGCCCCGGGGGGCATACTTTTGTGCCATCAACTGACAGAACAGATTTATCTTTTCACAAACTATTCCATTCTGATGAAAAAAGTCCTCGCCCTCCTTGCTTTCGTAGCAGTATTTGCTAGCGCTCAGGCACAATCCGGCCCCGTTATGACATTCGATGTTACCACAGTTGACTATGGCAATATCGATAAAGGCTCTGAACCACTTCGTAAATTTAAATTCACGAATACCGGTAATGAGCCGCTCATTATTAAAACGGCTAAAGGATCCTGCGGTTGCACGGTGCCCACTTATCCGAAAGAACCCATTATGCCCGGCGAAAGCAATGTGATCGAAGTACGGTATGATACACAACGTGTAGGCGCCTTCACCAAAACGGTAACAATCACGACCAACGAGGCTACCGAAACACGCATGCTCACCATCAAAGGCGATGTAAAAGCGCCTGCTACTCAGGAAAGCGTACCCGCAGGCAATGGTGGCCTGAAACAATAAGACTGATTGATTTTTGGTTTGACGATACGAATCCGGACGGTGTAATACCGTCCGGGTTTTTTTATTTCCGGGCACATCTGCAACCTTTTTTTGCGATGGTTTGTCAGTAATAGCGATAATTTTGTCGGAATAAAATGGTCGTTTGAGAAATACCAGTTACTTTCGACCATCCAAATTTGGAAGCCATGAAAAGCAAAATCTCTACCAGGTACTTTTTTGTTGCCATTATTGCCTTAAGTTTGTTTTCGTTCTTGTACGTCAATTTACACGCAGCCTACTATTCCCGCCAAGGTGCAGACAACAGCCCACTCAAAGTAGTACAGCCTGTTATGATGGAAGATGAAAACGACCAGAAACGCGATATTCCAGTGCCCGACATCACGATATTAAGCCGTATATATGATATAGCGCAAAGATACACCCGTACCCATCACTAGAATATTTTAAGCCGTTTTATAAAGTTTAGCGAGGGATTAGAAGGTCACAGCCTTCTAATCCCTCGCTAAACTTTATAAAACGGCTTAAATACTTTCTTACTACTGATCATAGGCTTCGAGTTCCAAATTCTGGATCAAAGCAATGAGTTTTTCTCCATATTTTTTATCCGTGGCATACCCGGCTTTAGTCAGGCCGCGCGCCCAACCGCGATAATTATGAGGCTCTAATTGGAATAGATGCGCATAACGCCGGCTGTTTTTTAAAAACTGGCTGTGCGCCCGGTAACTGCTCCAAACGTTGCCGTATTTGACAAAAAAATCTTTGTGCGAATCGTCGGTAAAATTCGTGCAGTGCCCTTTTTTACATCGTTTTGAAAAACATTTCATCCCAAAATGATTGTTGGTACTGCGAGCGAGTTTACTGTCTCCCGCATTGCTTTCCAGTAAACCCTGTGCCAGAATAATGCTGGCAGGTACGCCGAATTTGTGCATTTCCGCAACGGCTACCGGGGCAAAACGTGCCACATATTCACGGCATTTGGCCATGGCTTCAGACACTTCACTGGAATTAATCTTGTTGCGTTCGGCAAATCCGGGATCAACGGCATAGGTCATATTACCTCGGACTTCGGGTGGTAAAACTACAGAAGCTTCGGGCCGGCGTTTTGCAGGCGTTTGACTTTTTTTACCGGAAAAAATATCCGGCAAAAACGATGCTTTGACTTTTCGGCCTCCGGCCTCCAACTGTTCACGCGCTGAAGACGGGCTTAAGTCCAGGACAATGGATAACTTTTCGCTCCAAACCAGGTAGGTAATGGCAATTAGAAGCATAAATTTCCATAGCACCGACTCTTGAAATATTGCGCCGTCGATTGTACCGGCTGCCGGTCTGCTGCTCATTGTGGCATGGTGATGATGAACGTGTGCCATATTGTAAATTTTGTAGTGAGGGACTGAAAACAAGTAGAACAGGGCACAAAGTAAAACAATATGTTTTTATAAAACAACAAAATGTTTTTGTATCGGCAACAAAAAATGTACAATACTGAAATACGGTAAGTATTTGCCGGGAAAATCATATTTTTGCCGCATTCTCGCTTAGTGTATTTTTTACACACCTTTATTCGTTTACTCCATGGTTATTATTGCCGACTGCGGCTCAACAAAATGCGATTGGTTGCTTGTTCATGGCGAACGCGACCAACAACTGGAAAATACGGTGGGTTTCAGCCCGTTTTTTCACACGACGACAGAAATTAAAGAAATTATACAAACCCAACTGTTATCAAAGATTAAACCCGCTGAAGTGGAGCAAGTCTGGTTCTACGGTACCGGTATACACGATGAACACCGTGCAGAAATAGTTGCGGCTGCATTGCGGGCTGTTTTTCCGAATGCAGGTGTGGAAGTAGAACACGACCTCCTGGCATCCGCACGGGCAACCTGTAAACGCAGCGCAGGGATTGCCTGTATCCTCGGTACCGGTTCGAACAGCTGTTACTACGACGGAAAAAAAATCCTGGATAACGTGACCTCATTAGGGTGGCTTTTAGGCGATGAAGGTAGTGGCACCCATTTAGGTAAAGCGCTGTTACGTGCCTGGTTTTACCGCGAACTGCCCACCGACCTGAATAGCGCTTTCAACGAAGCGTATCCGGAAGGGCCGAACGTCATTAAAGACAAAATATATGAAAAGGGGGCCAACGCATACCTGGCCTCGTTTACCCGTTTTTTGGGAGACCATTTGCAGCATCCGTACATTCAACGGCTGGTGGCTGACTCTTTGGGTGAATTCCTGGACCGGCATGTTAGCAAATACAGTGGATATCAGAGTGTACCCGTGCATTTTGTCGGTTCCATTGCACATCATTTTCAGCAGGTATTGGAAAAATGTATGGAAGAACGCAAACTGCAACTGGGCGTTGTTATACGAAAACCCATTTACCCCCTGGCAGAGTATCATTTACAGCCAATAGATTAAAAATTGGGCCATTAATCGTCATTAGGTCATTAGGTCATTAGGTCATTTCCTCATTACCTGATAGCCCAATGACGATTAATGACGAAATGACCTAATGACGATTAATGACGAAATGACGATTAATGACCTAATGACCATTTCAACATATAAACTTGTATGACAAAAGAAATAAAACGAATCGCTGTATTTACATCCGGTGGCGATGCGCCCGCTATGAATGCCGCAATACGCGCAATTGTCCGGAATGCGTTTAACAACGACTTGCATATTTACGGAATCATGCGCGGATACGAAGGCATGATCGACGGCAACTTTAAACGTTTGGAAACCACTGATGTCAGCAACATTATTCACCGGGGAGGTACTGTCCTCAAAACGGCCCGAAGCCAGCGGTTTCTGACACTGGAAGGCCGAAAACAGGCTTATGAAAATCTGCGGGATAATGACATCGATGCCTTGATCGCCATCGGCGGCAACGGCACCTTTACCGGCGCTTTAAAATTTATGGAAGAATACCCCGATGTGCGCGTTCTAGGCATACCAGGCACCATCGACAACGATTTGTTCGGTACTGATTTTACCGTTGGGTTCGATACAGCGGTAAATACCGCTGTTCAGGCCGTGGATAAAATCCGGGATACGGCCGACTCGCATAACCGGTTGTTTTTCGTGGAGGTTATGGGCAGACACTCCGGCTTTATTGCATTGCATACCGCCATAGCCGGTGGCGCCGGCGGCGTATTGATTCCGGAGGAAGATTCCAATATCGACGATCTGGTAAAATTGCTCAAGCGTGGCGCCAAACGCGCCAAGTTATTCAGTATCGTAATCGTCGCTGAAGGCAACCACATGGGCACCGTGTACGATATCGCCCGGCAGGTAGAAGAAAAAATAGATGTATATGATGACATAAAAGTCACCGTGATCGGTCACCTGCAACGGGGCGGATCGCCCTCCGCGTTCGACCGGGTATTAGCCAGCATCCTTGGATTTGGGGCCGTGGAGGCCCTTCTGGAAGGGAAATCGGGTGCTATGGTCGGCATTCGCCATAATGCAGTCCACCTTACGCCTTTCAAAGAAGCTATTTCTAAAAGCAAGCCACTGAACAAAGATTTGTTGCGGATGGCACATATTTTGGCCCAATAGTATCCAGCCAGGAGTGTATCGAAATTAAACAGCAAATGCCGGATATTGAAACAACGTAGAATGTACCATGATTCTGTACAGTCCTACGTTGTTTAAATATCCGGCATTTGCTTTTTAATTTCGATACACTCCTGCTCTATTTCTCGTCGTAATTGTA
>CAUJEY010000167.1 GCA_963169325.1 Bacteroidota bacterium | reverse complement strand
AAGCAGCGTCATTCTTATACCCGATAAAAAAATTCAATCCAAAGCCCTCTTTAAGTATCTTACTTATTTAAAAGACTACAAATTCTTTCGTCTACCAGTCTGTCAATGAACTCTTTATATATAACCCACCTCCGTGGATGCAATATCATTCCTATCTACTTTCTCGTTTTTTGGGAGCGCAAAGATACGAACAACTCTTCCGCTTTTCCAAACCTTTTCTATTTATTTTTTTTCTCCATCCCCTCTCATCTCCGCCCTAATCCTACTTCCTCCAGTGCCTCTCTTCCGAAGCGGGCGCAAAGGTACTATCTTTTTCATTAACGCAAGTATCTAAGTTTATTTTTTCTATAATTCTTTTCTTTCCAGGAACCCAGGCCCGCCGGAGGCTTCCCGTTCAAGTTGATGGAGGAACCAGCGGGTAGACCCCGGCTTGAGCGTATTTCGTTTAACTAAGCCGTCCGGCACCGACTCGTATGTCAATGGCTCCAGTTTATATCCGGCATGTGATTTATACAGGCGTACCCGGAGGTTTCCGTCCTTAGCCTGACCAAGCACCAAGGTTGGAAATTGCTGGAACACATACCGGAGCAGGTTAAATAACATGTGCTGGTTGACAAACGGCTCGTACTGTGGGTTGACATGCAGGTTTTTCATGCGGGTCAGGGAGGAAGGCGGAAGGCCGGTTGCCCGGGACAATTGAGACAGCCGAAGGTTGGCCGGTGAATTCGACAGTAAGAAAAGGGCTCTGTCGAGCGCCCAGGAAAGGTCATTGGCATCTGTCAATGATTGAAGGCTAACTTTTTTCATGGTGGCGTGCGATTTGATGAAAAAACAAAGCGATTTTAGCCACCACCAATCAGGCCCGCAAGAACAACCTTACCGTTGGTACACATAACCTTGTAACTGGGACAGTTTAGCCAATAACCGGGCAGTTGCCCGGTTATTCCCGTTTTGGTACCTTCTATTAGGTTATCACCGCTGAAAATAGGTTTGCAAATACAAGTTTTACGAACATAAAATGTTGTTTATCATAAATTTAAATATTTATTTTAAACTTATTAAATTTAAAAAAATAAGTTGACGGTACCACCTGTCCGCAAATACCGGCCTAAATTTGGAAAAAACTAACCCGGATGATTTCATTACCTGTACCTCGATTGAATGAATTATTGGGCGGATTGCTCCATCTGTTGTACCCGAATTTGTGCGTGGGCTGCGACGCTGATTTGCCCGGTCGCGATTATTGTTTCTGTATGCGATGTTTGAACAATCTGCAACACACCGAAATGCATACGAAGGTAGAAAATGAGTTTACCGACCGTTTTTGGGGGCGATTGCGCATCGAGTCCGGCGCCGCGATGTATTATTTCAACCGCAAAAGCCCGATACAGCGGGCGTTGCACCAATTGAAATACAAGAACCAGCCGGACGTGGGGGTGCGCATTGGCAGACGATTCGGCCATTTACTGGCACAGTCGCCTCATTTCGAAGGAGTGGAGGCAATTATACCAGTGCCTTTGCACCGGCAAAAAGAACGTCAGAGGGGTTATAACCAAAGCGCTATGCTGGCGCAGGGCTTAGCCGAGTCGATGCGGATACCGGTATTGCTTAATACGTTAGTGCGTAACACTGCCTCGGATTCGCAGACGCGCAAAAAACGAATGGAGCGGTTTGAGAACGTCAACTCGGTATTTACCGTGAAGCAGCCCGAACGAATCGCAGGAAAACACCTGTTATTGGTTGACGATGTACTGACAACCGGGGCTACCCTGGAATCTTGCGGCAGTATTTTACTGGAAGCGCCGGACACCCGCCTGAGCCTTGCCACTATCGCGATTGCCCTGAAATGATTGTCTGTTTTTTCAGCGTTCGTCGCGCCACACCTATATACATGTATGAGACGGATTTACCCGGCCCGCATTCACGATAAATTTTACCTGTCCCGCTTGCTGGATATGCTACTGCATACCCTTGCGGAATGCCCGTTGCAAGTGCAGCGCAGGGCGCTGAGTTATGATGCCCAAATTCCGGAATCCATTTTTGAGCGCTTGCAACATCTCCATCGTCACCCGGAAGACGCGCCAAACATTAACGCAGAGGACTACCATATCCTTTTTGCCAATATCCTGTTCCGGTATCCGACCGTACGTCTGTATGAGCAGACAGATGGCAGTATTTTTTTTAAAATGTAAGCGCCTTGGTATTTCTTGTGAACTGAATTGCCAGCATCTTGTTACTTTTGCGTGGAATAAGTCTAAACAAACAGATTTGCTGTTATGGAAAGTACTGTAAAAAGTCCGGTTATGCTCTACACCGAGCAAACGCCTAACCCGGAAGCGCTCAAATACGTTACCAACCGGTTATTATACCGGGGTATCGCTGATTTTAAAGAAAAGGAACTGGCCGCGGAATGGAGTCCGATGGCGAATTCGCTGATGGAGTTGCCCTACGTTAAAAGCGTATATTTTAACAACAATTACGTCACTGTCATGAAAGAACTCAACTACGACTGGGCAGAGATCATGCTCAAGTTGAAAGAGTTCATCAAAGATTTTATTGAAAATGGCGGCGAAGTCGTAAAGGAAGGTTTTGCCGAATTTGCAGAACATCAAATGACGCAAAGCAACGCCGCACAATTTGCCGGCGAAGACGGCGAGATCGCCCGAAAGGTGAAAGAATTGATAGACACCTACGTTAAACCCGCTGTGGAAATGGATGGTGGCAATATCGAATTCAAAGCTTTTGAAAAAGGGCGGGTATTTGTGACGATGCAGGGCTCTTGCAGCGGCTGTCCGTCCTCCTCTGTTACCCTAAAAGCCGGCATTGAAGGCATGTTGAAACGTATGATACCTGAAGTGACGGAAGTAGTGCAGGAGATGGAATAAGCGGAATACGGAATACGGAATAACGCCCCTGCTTTTAGGCTTTGCCGGAAAGCAGGGGCGTTTTTTGTCGTTAAAACATGCTGTATTTGCGCTTCATAAAAAGCAGCAGAGCTGCACCTTTGCGCAAAACAATTCAACCGGCACTCCATGCACCTGAAAATATACAGCAGCCTTCCCGCGACGCTAATCCTGATTTTTTGCTTTTGCAACGCCCAAGCCCAAACACCCTTGCTCGGCATCCTGTCCGGGAAGGACGGTCCCGGTATTTTTTTCGATACCGCCGGCCGCGAGGTTTTCCGCAGCCCTTCCAAATACTATTTTGTATCCTGGCAGAGCGATGACTACGATCAGGGGCAAGGCAAAAACGACCCGAATCCGCATTTCATGCAGTTCCAGCAAACTCCGATCGTGCTCAAGTCAGATGCCATCGGTTTTGTTTTTATTGATTCGAAAGGACGCATTACCGATACGCTGGGATACGATTATGCCGCCATGGGACAATTTGACGGCCTTTTTGCCCTTGCCCGACTGAACCGCGGCTACCGAGGTGTTCCGCGCACCGTTTTCCTTGACAAAAAAGGCCGGCAAGCATTCGGCGGACGCGTATTTTATCGTGCCCAAGCTTTTGCCAACGGCCAGGCCGCCGTACAAACCGACAGCCCGGAAGGCCCCTGGCTCATCCTCAACGAACAAGGTAAAACCGTTTTCACCTTTCCAAACGAGATCGGGAAAATGATTGCACAAGTACATCCGCTGCATGACGGTTTGCGACAAGTGACACTCCGGCAGCCCCGGGGCTATAACCATGAAGAATTTGTGTACCGGTACCAGTACTTCAACCGCGACGGCGTTTTGCAATTCGAATTGAATACCCTCTTTCCAGAAAAGGAAATACTCGACGTTGCAGATGTTTTTGAAGACGGTACCAGCAGCATGGTCGTCGCTTCCGGCGACAAGGATCGTTGTGCTGAGATCATTTATTTTGACACCTCCGGGAAAGTTGTTTACACAAACCCGTGTGTTCTGCGCACAACGGAATTCCGAAACGGAAAGGCATTTGTCGCCATAGCCGATTCCACCGGCCGCGTACGTACACACATCCTGCGTCGGGATGGTTCCACACATCCGTTGTTGCCCGACACGCTTTTTGCACATGATCTTGCCGTGGACATAGCAGGCGGGCGCTATGAGTTGGTCGAACTGCGGGACGAGACTACGGACAAGTTTCTCCCCAATTTGCTGGATCACCATACCGGCCAGTTTGTCAGGCGATCCGAAAACCCGGTGGCTTTTGCCAAAACAGCTGAATTCGGGCCGTACATCCAAACACAGGAATATTTTTCCGACGACCACTACGGCGAGAACGTACTGCGTCATCGCGAAACCTTGCAGGAAGTATTTCGCACCCCTAAAAACATTCTGACGGTATTCGGCAACACCGTGTTGCTTGCAGCCCCCTCGCTAAACGATCAACTCGCCCCCAACGAATTGGCGCACCTCAACGGCCGGCTGCTTTGGAGTACGGTAAAAAAAGACCACTTCACGTTGGGTATCGGGGAAGCACTTCGCCACCCCTCCGCCGTCCGCACACTCACCTTGTACGACGACATCGGCATTGCCGGTATTTCAATGCCCAATCTGGAACTGCTTCACATCCGGCATGTCCGGGCCGAAGAACTGCCGCGCAACGTATTTTCGGCGTCGCCAAAACTGAAAATGCTCGCGCTGTACGACTGTCGAAACCTGAAAAAACTGCCGCCGATACCTACCGTTCAGGAATTGACCGTCCAGGGCGCCAGGCAAATTTCCAACCTGGAGGCCGCCATTGCCTCGGCCAAAAACTTGAAAAAACTCACTTGGGTGGATTCAGCCACACTCGACGACGCTGTTTTGCAACGGATAAAAACAGCCAACCCCGAGTTGAAAATCCGGTTTTCCGCACTTGCGTATGAAATACAGGTAGAAGAAGCGGCGCCACCGGTGAAATCGAAAAATTAAAACGTATGCGAATCGCCTTTTTACTCCTTACAACCTTACTCGCCAGCAGCATCTGCTCCGCCCAGCACCTGATCCCGTTCCGCGGCGCCAATGGCCTGTACGGCTACGCTACACCCGACGGAAAAGTAGCGACTCCGCCGCAATTCAAAAAATCTTGGCTACCCAATGAGCAGGGACTCGTTTTGGCCGCCGATAAAGACGATTTTATCCGGGTCATTCGGCAAGATGGCGCCGTGTTGCCGGCAGCTATCGCGTTCAAGTCGTATTCCGATCCCGTCGCTTATCCGGCCGTGAATTACCCGGACGGAGAAACAGCCAAAGCCGATACCCTGAAGGATTTCTGGTGCATCCGCAGCGTGGACAATCAGGAATTTTTGTTAATTAAAAATGGAAAAACCGGTTGGGAAAGCCGCAAATACCTGCACTATGAAAAACTGAAAAGCACCGTTTCAATTTACGGAAACTACCGGCCCGAAAATTATACCTACGGGCCGTTTACCTTTTACAAAGGTCTGCACCGCGTCATCAAGGGCGAGCAAAAGGTAAATTTTATCAACACCAACCTGGAAGAAATTTTCAAAGAGGACTACTCAAACGGCACTATACTGGTAAACGGACACCTCGCGCTGGCTTCGCCCGAGGGCCACTTCGCCCTGGCAGACGCGCAGGGAAAAATCCGTACCGGATTTATTTACCGAAACATCATTGGCACGCCGCAGTCCGATTTTTTCGTCGTCAACTTTACCCCCGGACACTCCAGCGGACACGTCGGCCTCATCCGGGCTAACGGCAGCACTGTTGTGGATACGGTATACGAGATCATGACGGGCGTCACCGAAAATTGGATCGTTGCCCAAAAAAACAACCAGTATGGTGCGCTGGACTATGCGGGCAACACCGTACTCCCGTTCAAGTACAGCCACCTGGAATATGCGCGGGCCGGCCACTTCATCGTCTCCGAGGACTGGACGAACACGACGATCGTCAACATCGAAGGCAAAGCCCTGCTCGAAAAAGTTTGGAACAAGATTCAGTATATCCACAACTGGAATGGGTACGAACAGCCGTATTTTGAAGTAAAAGAAGCCTATAATACCAGTATACGCGGTGTGCTGGATTCCAATCTGAACCTGTTGTTCCTGGATTCGCTCAGCCAGATTAGGATGGAGCACCGGAAATTTATGGTCACCGGCGTCAAAGACAAAGCCCAAGGCATGTATGACTACTCCGGCGAAAAACTGATCCCGTTAGAATACCAATCCCTCGAACGTTTGCGCGACGGCGGCGGCTATCTGGTGATGAAAGACAGTCTTTTCGGCTTCTATAGCCCCGACGGGCGGCTGGTGCTGCCGCGCCAATACACCCGCATCGTGCCGGAGAAAACCGAAAGTGGCACCATTATTTGGGCCAAACAACACCGCGACAAAAACCTGTACACGCCTTACACCCCGGAAGGCAAACAACTACCCATTGCCGACCAGATCGCGCCTACCCTGCGGGTGGTGGATTTTAAAAATTGCTTCGTCCCCGAAATGGTCAAGGGCCAGTGGCAACTCACCCTCCCCGATGGCAGCACCGTGATCAAACCACGCGATTACCCCAATAAGAACATCAATGTCGGCACTCCCGACGGCTGCCTGATGGTGGAAAAAGAAGATGGAAAATACCGGATTTTGGACGCCTACCTGAAGCCCATCATTCCGAAAGGTTTTTTCCTGCCGGAAAATCTTTACCGCGGACCCTACCTGCAAATGGGCCTCATCCCGGTGTACAACCAAACCCAATGCGGTATTATTAATACCCGCGGCGAATGGGTAAAACAACCGGGCGAGTTCGGGTACCACATCCTGCGACCCAACATGTACTCCGAGCATAAAGGCCGGCCCGGTGAACACAATCTGCAAGGCGCCACCATCTACATAACGACGCCGGAGGGTACCAAAAGTGTGGAAGTAAATTACATGAACGACAAATTCCGTGACGGGTACTTAGTCATCGGTCGCCTGTTCGACGACGCGCCGGAAGAACTGAAAATGCGGGAATCCTATGCCGGCAAGGTGTTGAAATATGCCATCATGGATACGTTCGGCAATGTCCTCACGCCTTTTATTTTAAAACGATTTCCTGAAAAGATACAAAGCCGATGGTCTGCAACCGTCTATGAAGCAGATTATTCCATAAAAACCGTCGTTTTCGACAGCACCGGCCGTATTGTTTTTGATTTTGGAAAAGAACGCGTCAGCGGCTACGACCCGGAGCGGCACTGGGTGTATATCACGGATGAGCAAAACAAAACCGGTATCCGCGACACACTGGGTCGGGAAATCCTGCCTGTGCAATATCTTGATTTGCAGTGGCGTCTGCCGGGAAAATTGTTTTCCCACCATTTGCCGGATGGCAGCAAGCAGCTCTGCACGGCGCAAGGCAAACCCGTTTTGTCGGGTATTAAATACGTCAACTATGCCAGAGAATTACCGGATGGCTATTCCTATATCCTTATTGATTCGATCTGTCACATCCTGTCGCCCGATCTCCAAATCCTGTGTTCCACGCCCGGCAAAGAAGCAGAAATAGTTAAAGAATATCCGGATTTGCTGCGTGTTGAAACGGAGGATCGTACGGTGCGCTACGTGAATTTCCGGAAGGGGATTGTTTTTGGGGAATAAGGAAGGGGGGCAAAACCCAAAGAAACATTAGATTACACTGTCCTAAGTCGTAGTTTTGCAACAATTCTCATCCCCATTCCCCATTCTGCAATCACCATGTCCCTGATTAAAAAACTTGCCGGCGAAACGGCGCTATATGGCCTGAGCAGCGTCGTTGGGCGATTGCTCAGCATGATGCTGGTACCGTTTTACACGCGGGTGCTGGAAACCACGAATGAATACGGCGCCGTCATCGACTTATATGCCACTTCCGCCTTTATCATGGTGTTGTTTTCATATCGCATGGAATCAGCCTTTTTTCGCTTCGGCACCCCTGCGGAAGACCGGGAAAAGGCCTTCTCCACCGGTATGTTATCTATGCTGGGCACCACGGCGCTGATCGCCGGGGCGCTATTGGTGTTTGCCCAACCGATTGCCTACGCGCTGAAATATCCGCAGCATCCGGAGTACATTCGTTGGTTTGCCCTTATGCTGGCGTTCGATTGCTTAGCCGAGCTGCCGTTCGCCCGGCTGCGCCTGGAGCAGCGCCCCCGGCGTTTTGTGGCCATCAAACTGACCAATATTGCCATCTACATCGGCATGAACCTGTTCTGGTTGATTTTTTGCCCCTGGGCAGCCAAAAACGGCATGGGTTGGGTGCATGCGGTATGGTCGCCCGGACTGGGTGTAGGGTATATTTTCCTGTCCAACTTGCTGGCCAGTATGGTCACTCTGCTGTTGCTCAGCCCGCAAATCCGCATGATTCGGTGGGCCTTCGACCGGGAATTATGGAAAAAGATGGTGGGATATGCTGCACCGCTTATCATTGTCAGTCTGGCTGGAATTGTGGATGAAATGTTTAGCCGTTCGATGCTGAAATACCTGTTACCCGGCACGGCACAGGAAAACCTGGGGCAGGTGGGTATTTTTGGCGCCAATTACAAACTGGCAGCGCTGATCACCCTTTTCACCCAGGCGTATCGGTATGCGGCCGAGCCCTTTTTCTTCCGGCATGCTCAGGAAAAAGACGCCTTGCGCACCCAGGCGGAGGTCACCAAATGGTTCACGATTTCTTCGGCGGCGGGTATGCTGGGCATCTTGCTTTTTCTCGATTTGGTCAAATATTTTATTGGACCCGAATATTGGGGCGGGTTGCACGTAGTGCCTGTTTTATTGGCCGCCAATCTGCTGCTGGGCGTGTATTACAACTTTTCAATCTGGTACCGGCTGAAAGACCGCACCGGACTTGGCGCCTGGATTTCCATTGCGGGAGCGGTCATTACCATTGGACTGAATTTGGTGCTGATTCCGATATACGGCTACACTGGCGCGGCTTGGGTGACCTTGATTTGTTATGCTTTTATGAGCGCGGCCACCTGGTACACCGGACAAAAGCATTATCCGGTCCCCTATCAGATGGGAAAAATGGCGGCTTACGTGGCGCTCGTACTGGTGCTTTGGACAATCAGCATCGTACTGAGTCCGATGTTAAACAACTGGTCAATTTTGCTTTGGGCGTTACGGGTACTGCTATTTGCCGTATTTGTGGGAGTTGTTTACCTGTTGGAAATTAAGCGAACCTCCACAGGCTAATTCATGTGAAACGAATCAATCCGGCGCTGAATAACCACCCGGGAAGCATAAATCAGGACATGCGCAATCAGTCCGATAAGAATGATCAGAATGGTCTCCAAATTGGACAGCAACAGAAAACCTGCCATTGTTTTTTTAGAGTCAGACAGCATTTTTTTTCCGATTTCCGATTGAATCCGGTTTAGTGCAGAAAGTTGGTGCAAAGCGTTGTTGAAATGCCCCATTGCATCCCGTTCATAAGCCAAAAGAGTCCCTTCACATTCATTTCCTCCACCCGAGCGGCTCAAAATTATATTTTCAATCTGGTTGTATTGTTGAATATCCGCTTCAAATGCCTGCAGGTGGTCGGTTTCTTTTTCCCAGAAATAAGTTTTTTTGTAATCTGACATCAGGCGATTGATGCGCTGATTACAAGAATCCACATCCTTCTTTTGCGTCGGAATATCCCGGTTGGAGGCGTGTATTAATCCAATCAACAAGTTTTGTTTTTTATATAGTTGTTCCCGAATTTCAAAAATTGTGGTGGCCGGCACCAGGCGGTCGGCATAGATGGAAAGAAATGATTCGTCTATACTCGCCACTTGTTCCTGTTCAAACATATTGGCAACAAAAAGCAGGCCCGCCACTGTGGTCACGGCAAGTACCATTTTGAGTTTATTGCGGGCGCTAACTATCCATTTTGAAATTTTCATTATATCATGATTTATGATTTGCAGATTCAAATATGCTCCTCTGTTCCCAACTCGGGGATTTCCACTTCCCCAAATCCGTTTTCCTTTAAATAATCACGCCATTTTTCCTGCCGGTCCATGGTACCGTGTACCAGCCACAATTTTTTGAGAGAAGTGCGCTGGTTATGTAAAAAATCGAGCATTTCGACCCGGTCGCCGTGAGCCGAGAAGGAGTCCATTATTTCAACATCGGCCAGCACCTGTTTGTTTTGACCAAAAATATAGATGTTTTTGGCGCCATCGCGCAAACGCCCGCCCGGCGTATTGGGCGTACAGTAGCCGACGATGAGAAAGGTATTGCGCCGGTTTTCAATATTATGGTTGAGGTGGTGCCGGATTCGGCCGGCATTCATCATACCCGACGCCGAAATAATGATACAAGGGGTATGCTGCGCATTAATTTGTTTGCTGCCTTCTGCCGAGCGGACGTAGGTCAGACCGTTGAAGCCGAAGGGGTCTTCATTTTCCATCATGTACTGGTGCAAATCACGGTCGAAGCACTCCGGATGGTTCACAAAAACCTCGGTGGCGTTCACCGCCAGCGGACTGTCGACGTAAACCGGCACTTTGGGCAGTCTGCCGGCGTGTTGTAGTTGGTCGAGCATGTAAACAATCTCCTGGGTGCGGCCCACGGAAAACGCCGGGATAATAAGTTTACCCTTTTTCTCCACGCAGGTGTGATGCACGATCCGGATAAAATGGTCGATTTCGCCGGGGGCCGACTCGTGTTCGCGGTCGCCGTAGGTGCTTTCGCAAATCATATAGTCTACTTCCGGCATAGGCATCGGGTCGCCGAGAATGGGTCGGTGGGGCCGTCCGATATCGCCGGTAAAGCCTAAACGAATGACCCGGTCGCCTTCTTTGATTTCCAGCGTAACCGTGGCGCTTCCGAGGATGTGCCCGGCATCGCGATACATGACCCGTACATTGGGGTGTACATGGAACCACTGCTCGTAGTTATAACCCACAAACTGTTGCATGGCGGCGCGCACATCGTCCATCACATAAAGCGGCTGTTTTTCCGGTTCGGCCTTACTTTTCTTTTTGTTTTGATAAGCCGCGTCTCCCTCCTGAATTTTGGCGGAATCCATCAGCATAATCGCACACAAATCGCGGGTGGCATGGGTAGCGTAAATTTTGCCCCGAAAACCATCGGATACCAATTTGGGTACCCGGCCCGTATGATCGATGTGCGCATGGCTCAGGATC
Source organism: Bacteroidota bacterium (assembly GCA_963169325.1). Taxonomy (GTDB): domain Bacteria; phylum Bacteroidota; class Bacteroidia; order Chitinophagales; family Saprospiraceae; genus M3007. The sequence goes on along the minus strand of CAUJEY010000167.1, from coordinate 50,640 downwards.
AGGCAATCAATATCGCGCGGATTGAACAGCCATTTTTCATTGAAGCCCTTCATCGGATGCTCACCATCACTCGATTCGCCCTCTTCCGCGCCCTGGTACAGGCCACAGTCGAGCAGGATGCGGAAGTTATTTTCCAATGTTATGAGGTGACAGGAACCAGTTACTTCGCGCGCCGCGCCGCAGAATTTGATTTTCATGTTTGTTTGTATGGTTAGGATGGTTGGAGGGTTTCTGGTTGGAGGGTTTGAGAGGCGGAAAAATAAGGGAAATAGGGTAAAATACGTGTATTGGTGGAAGGAAATTTTGCCGCTGCAACCTTTCTTCGGCGGCTACCGTCCTACACAGACATCTGTTTCACCATCATTTTATCGTCCAAATGAAACGCGCATTCAAGATCCTCGGCTATGCCGTGGGCGTCCTCGTATTGCTTACAGGTACCGCCGCCGCATATATCAGCATCAAAGGCATCCCCTCGTACGAGGTAAAAATGACCCCGGAAATCGCCAAACTCCAAGTGCTGCGCGACAGCGCAGCCGTGGCTCGCGGCGCAAAAATTGCTTCCATTTTATGCAATGAATGCCATCTCAGCGAAGACGGGAAGCTGACCGGCAAAATCATGGCTGAAATACCCAAACCCTTTGGCACCATTATCTCGCGCAACATCACGCAAGACCCGGAAATCGGTATTGGAAATTGGACCGACGGCGAACTCTATTATTTCCTGCGCACGGGTATCCGGCAGGACGGCTCCTGGGCGCCGCCGTTTATGCCCAAGTTTTCACGGGTAGCCGATGAAGACATGTACGCGATCATTGCCTGGTTGCGATCCGACGATCCGCGACTGGCGCCCGACCGGCGGGAATACCCCCCAACTGAATACAATTTTCTGGTAAAAGTGCTGGGAAATACCCTTTTTACCGCGCCGCCGATGCCAACGCAACCGATCTTTATCCCTGATTCCACCGATAAAATCGCTTTGGGAAAATACCTTGCCGACGGGCTGTATGAATGTTTTGCCTGCCACTCCGGCGATATGTTAAAAGTAGACTCGGATATCCCCGCCAACAGCTTCGGCTATTACGGCGGCGGTATCGAGATGCAAAACGAGGATGGAGAAGTTGTTCGCTCCGCCAATATCACGATGGACCCGGAAACGGGTATCGGCGCCTGGAACGAACAACAATTTATCGACGCCGTGAAATATGGCAAAAATCCGCGTGGCGGCAGCCTTCAATATCCGATGACGCCCCGCCCTATACTCACCGAAGCAGAAGTCAGCGCCATTTATGCGTTCCTGAAAACCGTACCGGTCCAACACCACCAGGTAGAACGTTATCAACCTAAAATCACAAGCCGATGAATACCTTTGAAATATTACTACTGCTGGCCGGAGCCCTGGTCGGCATCGCCGGAATCTCTGTTTTGAGCCACGCTGTATTGTTGTGGCGGAAAGTGGTTCGGAGTTTTGGCCGCTGATTACTACGTGAAGCATTTACACGCTACAAGGGCAAAATCCGCGGAAATCCGTGTCGAAGCCCGTGTTTTCCGTGTTCCCATCCTCCTAAGAGGGCCGCTTGAGCAGGATGGGAACACGGAAAACACGGACTTCGACACGGATTTTCGCGGATTTTGCCCTCTTAGATTCCTACGGAATGACAATCGCAAGGCAAGGAAATATGTAAAGGCTCGGGACCGTGAAGGGCGGCTTCCTGCCCCAAAAGGTTGTAAATACCCAAACAAAAAGGCCCAAGCGATTTTCGCTTGAGCCTTTGCGGACCGGACGGGACTCGAACCCGCGACCTCCGCCGTGACAGGGCGGCATTCTAACCGACTGAACTACCGATCCATGCTTCTTTTAAAAGCGGGGCAAAGATACGCGAACACCTTTTGATTGTGCAAGCAAGTTTGAAAAAAAAATCAAATTATTTATTGCCCAAAAACATATTGCACAATGTTGGCGCCCATTTGCAGCGCTTTGGTCCGCATATCGATGGGGTCGTTGTGTATATCGTCCCAGCCGTCGCCCAGATCGGTTTCGAAATTGTAATAACAAACCAGGCGGCCCTGCCAGAGCAAGCCGAAGCCTTGCGCGGGCTTGCCGTCGTGTTCGTGAATTTTCGGTATGCCGTTTTTAAACTCGTATTTCTGGTGGTAAATAGGATGACTGAACGGCAATTCCACAAAATCCAGTTCCGGGAACACTTTTTTCATGGTGGGCCGTACGAAAGGATCGAGCCCGAAATCGTCGTTCAGAATCAGGAAACCGCCGCCTTCGAGGTAAGCGCGCATGTTGCGGGCCTCGAGGTCGTTGAACAGCATGTTGCCGTGGCCGGTGGCGTACACGATGGGGTAATTGAAAATGTCGGCGCTGCCGGGCTCCACGGTGGCGTATTCCAGCTCGAAATTGGTGCGCAGGTTCTGATTACAAAACCGGGCGAGGTTTTTCAGCGAGTTGACATCGTTGTACCAGTCGCCCCCGCCGGAGTATTTGAGCAAAGCCAGTTGAAGGGTCGGCGGCAGGGTATCGCCCGGGCGCAACGCAGGAACAAAAGCGGCGCTGCCAACAAAGCAGACCAGAAGCAGAAGTGTACGAAACATAGTTTTTACTTTAGTAGCGCAAGTTGTGGCCGGCTATTCAGATGTTAAAAAATGACCCAATGACTCAATGACGAAATGACCTATTGACGAAATGACCCTTATTAAAACCGTGTATCATCCACGCTGTCCAGGTATTTCCGGATTTCGCCGACCACCGAAGCGACGCAGCCGTCTTCGAACGGCGAGCGCAGGTTGGCCAACGCCACCAGTTCGAGGAAAGAACGGCTTCCGCCAGCTTGGCAGAGGCGCAGGTAATCGTTCCAGGCTTGCTGATGGTTTTGGCGGTCTTTGGTCCAGAACTGGAAAGCACAGATTTGCGCCAGCGTGTAATCGATATAGTAAAACGGCGAATTGAAGATGTGGTTTTGTTTTTGCCAGAATCCACCATTTTCCAGGAAGGTGTTGCCGTCGTAATCGCGGTGCGGGAGGTACGTTTGCTCCAGCCGGCGCCAGGCAGCGTTGCGCTCGGCGGCACTCAGGCCCGGGTTTTCATAAATAATATGCTGAAACTCGTCCACGGCCACGCCGTAAGGTAAAAACTGCAGGGCGCCACAGAAATGCATGAAGTAGTATTTTTCGGTATCCGGCCCGAAAAACAAAGGCATCCAGGGCCAGGTAAAAAACTCCATGCTCATGGAGTGGATTTCGGCGGCATCGCTGGTGGGCCAGTGGTATTCGTCAAATTCAAAGCGGTTGCTGCTCCACACCTGAAAGGCGTGGCCGGCTTCGTGGGTTAGCACATCGATGTCGCCGCTGGTACCGTTGAAATTGGAAAAAATAAACGGCGCCTTGAAGCGCGACAAATAGGTGCAATAGCCGCCGGTCGCCTTGCCGTCACGGTTCACGAGGTCCATGAGTTTTGCGTCGAACAGGTGCCGGAAAAACTGGTCGGTATCCGTAGAGAGTTCCCGGTACATCCGGCCGGCATTGGCCACGATTTCTTCCGGAGCACCCACTGGTTTTGGGTTGCCGGTAGGGAATTTATATTCCTCGTCGTAGTATTTTAGTTTGTCCAATCCGAGCCGGCGGCGCTGTCGCTCGTAGAGTTGGGAAGCCAGCGGAACGATCAATTCGCGCACCTGACGGCGAAAATTGGCCACCATATCCGGCGTATAATCCGAACGGCGCATACGGGCATAACCGACTTCTACAAAGTTTTTGTACCCCAGGGACAAGGCAATTTTATGCCGCACCCGCACCATATCGTTAAAGATCACTTCCACGGTCGGCGCATTTCCGCCATAGAAGTTCCATTTGGCTTCTGCGGCCCGCCGGCGCACGTCGCGATCGACGGAGAGTTCGAGCGGAATCAGGCTGCTGAGGTTGTAGGTGTCGCCATCGAACTCGATACGAGCCTGCGCCTTTAACTTGGTGTATTCGGTACTCAGGGCGTTTTCCTGTTGCAAATCTTCCAGGATTTCGGGCCGGAAAGTCTTCAAAGACAGCTCGGCCAACACGAATAATTGGTCGCCATATTTTTTTTCCAGATCCGGTCGAAAAGGCGTGTCCAGCAAAGCGCGGTAAAAGCGGTTGACCAGTTCCTCGTACGCCGGCAGGTTCTCGTCGAAATACGTATTCTCCTGTTCATAAAAGGGGTCGGCGGTATTGACCGTATGGCGGATGTAGCACAGGTTGTACATCGTTCCGAATTCCTCCCGAACGGCGTTGAGGTGCTGGATGGCATCGGATTGTTCTTCAAGCGTTTGCGCCTGTTCGAAGGCTCGAAGATGCCGTTCAAATTCAATGGTTACCGCGGCGAGATCGGGTCGTTCGTATGGAAACGATTCGAAGGTACCGGAAGGAGCGAGGGTAGCTGTCATGACAAGTCGTTCTTGTAAAATGGAGTTAGAGCATGTTGGGGATTTTCCCGCTGGGCCCAAAACAGGTCTTTTTCCGCCTGCTTTCACCTTTTTTCGGTTACATAGTCACCGCTATGCTCCCTCAAAAACGCAAAAGTAGACGAAAAAATCCCTTGTTTTTGGCTCCGGCGGAAAATCCCCAACATGCTCTTAAAATATCGTACAAAGGTAGGAAGTACTGCCGGTTTTGGCTATATCTGGTTTTGATTCTGCGCTCAAGTATTCCCAGCACTGCCAAGTATTCGTACTTTGCGCCTCAAAAAACGCTAAAATGATACGTTTAATATGTGGCCTTTTGCTGTTGACACTTGCTTTTGGACAGATGCGCGCGCAATCCACCGCGTTTGTCTTTAATGGCGGCCTGAGCGTCGGTTTTCAGAAATGGGATAACTCCTTCGACCGCCAACCCCTTTACAAATATCATGCGGCCCTGACGATCGAGTCGGTCAATAACGAGAACGACAACGGTTCTGTTTTTGCCCAGTTCGGCTATCATATCCGGGGGAGCGCCACGCGGTTCCGCTTTTTCTTTACCGGCGGTGGCATCGATACTTACAAGGAAGAATTTCAGTTCCGCAACCTCTCGCTTATTCTCGGCGCCAAGCAGAAACACCCACTCGGCGAAAAAAGTAAATACTTTTATTACGGTGGCATCCGGGGCGACTACACGCTTAACACCAATATCGACGAACTCGCTGCCGCGCAGGTATATCCGATCTACTATCCTTTTGTAGGGTCCATGCGACGGTGGATGGCCGGCGCCTCTCTGGGCGGCGGAATAGAAATGCCGTTCAACGACCTGATCGGTGGCCAGCTGACCCTATCCGTGCATCCCGACTTTACCTACCAATATGACCAGCCCTCGATCTCTAACGTGACCAACCCTTTCGATCCGACTGGCAGCACGAAAATCACCATCCCGGAACGGCGCATCCGTAACATTACGATAGAACTTTCGCTGGGGTTGCGCCTGCTGCGGAAGGTGGTGTATGAGGAGTAGTAAAGTCAAAATTTAAAAGTCAAAATGTAAAAGTCAAAAGGGGGAGATACCGCATAAGTATTGCCTCGGCACAGTGTCGAAGAAAAATGCCGGCTAGCTCCCCCTTTTGACTTTTACATTTTGACTTTAGCTGTTCAGCGCCTCCCAATACTCCACAGCCCGCCGCGTGTGCGGAATACAAATAGAGCCGCCCACCATATTAGCCACGGCAAAAATTTCAAAAATCTGGTCGGTGCTGATGCCCAGTTCATGGCATTTGCCGAGGTGATACTTGATACAGTCGTCGCAACGGAGCACCATGGATGCCACCAGGCCGAGCATTTCTTTAGTTTTAACATCAAGTGCGCCCTCCTGGTAGGTCTGATTGTCCAAACTCCAGAACCGTTTAATCACTTTGTTGTCGTGCGCCAGAATCCGTTCGTTCATGCGGGCGCGGTAGTCGTTGAATTCTTGTACCATCGGGTAGTTGTTGATCCGGGGCATTGGGAAAATCCTGTATGCCAAACCGGGAGGTGAAGGGTAAAACGAAGGGACAAAATTACGCGTAACGTGTCATCGCCATTCTAAAAAAAATCGTTTCTCTCGCCAAGGCTTCCGAACTTTGTACCCCATTCCCCGGGCCCTGTACCGTCCACCATTTACCGAAAAAATATGTACTCGAAAGAAGCCCAGCGCGCACTTTACGACCGCTCAAAAAAACTACTGTACACACCTCAGGCCGACCTGTTTGCGGAGTCTGACGTCGAACGCGCCGAAGACCTGCGCAGCGTGATCCGTTACCACGAGTGGCGGTACTATGTGCAAAACGACCCCGTTATCAGCGATTTTGAGTACGACCAGCTATACAAACAGCTGGAAACCATCGAAGGGGCACACCCGGAACTGATCACGCCCGATTCCCCCACCCAACGCGTTTCGGCCGACCTGACGGAGGACGCCGACCAGGTAGCGCACCTGACGCCCATGTTGTCGCTCGACAACTCCTACGACGCGACGGACCTGAACGATTTTGACACGGCGGTAAAAAAACGCTGCGGTCTGGCAAAAGACTCGGATGTAGAATACGCCGTAGAGCCAAAATTCGACGGCGGTACGATCGCCCTGGTATATGAAAACGACCGCCTTCTGCGCGCCGCAACCCGCGGAAACGGCGAGGTCGGCGACGAAATAACGGCCAATATGCGCACCCTGCGCTCCATCCCGCTGCAAACCGGCTTCTCCAAATATGGCATTGCCAAAGCCGAACTGCGCGGAGAAGCCATTATTCGGAAAGATATTTTTGAAAAAATAAACGCCAAACGTCAGGAGGCCGGCGAAGCGCTTTTCGCCAACCCCCGCAACGCAGCCACCGGCGGCCTGCGCATGAAAGACCCAAAGGAAGCGGCAAACCGCGGGCTGGAGGCCTTTATTTATCAACTCGGCTACGCCACGGATACCGAAGGAAATAGTGTGCTGGATAAATTTCCAACCCATAACGATTCGATCCTGCTGCTGAGCGAGTTGGGGTTCAAAACGCCGAGCCTAAACCCCACCCCCGACCCCTCCCCCGAAGGGGAGGGGGGACGTAGAGTACGCTCCGAGCCTCTCGCGTCCCCCCTCCCCTTCGGGGGAGGGGTCGGGGGTGGGGTTTTACTACCCGAGCGCCTTATCTGCTCCAACATCGCCGAGGTCATCGCCTTTTGCGAAGGCTGGCAAATCCAGCGCGACACCTACCCGTATGAAATTGACGGGATGGTCATCAAAGTTAACAGCCTGGAACTACAAGCGCGCTGCGGCTACACGGCCCACCACCCGCGCTGGGCCATTGCTTTCAAATTCAAGGCCCGCCAGGCCACTACCCGACTGCGCGATGTGGAATTTCAGGTCGGCAAAACCGGGGCAGTAACGCCGGTGGCCAAACTGGAGCCCGTGCAACTCGCCGGCGTCACGGTGCAAAACGTGAGCCTGCACAACGAAGAATTTATCCGGGGCAAAGACATCCGGATCGGCGATACCGTGCTGGTGGAACGCGCAGGCGATGTGATACCCTATATCGTCAAGGCCCTCGATGAACTGCGAAACGGGTCGGAACAGCCGGTCGTGTATCCCAAAAACTGCCCGGTTTGCCACAGCCTGCTGGTCAAGCCCGAAGGCGAGGCTATTTGGCGCTGCGAAAACGCCGAATGTGAAGCCCAGGTCATCCAGCGGATGATTTTTCATACCTCCAAACATGCCATGGACATCGAAGGTATGGGCGAGAACACCATCCAGCGTTTTTTCGATCTCGGCCTGCTGCATTCCATCGCCGATATCTACCGCCTGGATTACGAAAAGATCGCCCAACTCGAGGGTTTTAAAGAAAAATCGGCCAACAACCTGCGCAAGGCTATAGAAAAAGCCAAAAGTAACCCCATCTATCGCCTGCTGCACAGCCTGAGCGTACACCACCTGGGTCAAAAAACCTCCAAGTTGCTCGCCGCCGAGCTGGAGCATGTGCTCGATCTGGCCAACTGGGAGCTGGAGCGCTACGAACAAATCAAAGACGTAGGCCCCGTGCTGGCCCGCAACGTGTACAACTTTTTCCACAACGAGCACAACATCGAACTGCTGCAAACGATGGAAAACCTGGGCGTCAACCTCCGCCAAACCGAGGACGATAAAAAGCCCCAAAGCGCGGCCGACGGCCCCCTGGCCGGAAAAACGATCTTATTTACCGGTACGCTCAGCACACAAAGCCGCGAAGAAGCCGAAGCCCGCGCCGCTGCGGCCGGGGCAAGTATTGCCAGCGGCGTGAGCAAAAACCTGAATATACTGGTGGTGGGCGAAAAGGCCGGAAGCAAGTTGAAAAAGGCCCAGGCGCTGGGTACGGTGGAGATTTGGACGGAGGAGGAGTTTTTGGAGCATGTTGCGGAGGGTTAACTGTGGCTTACAGATATACTTGTTGGTGTATAGATACAGAAAGTCCACCGTGAACCCCTCGCGCTGCAGGACCCGGCTTTTTTATACTGAGCAACCACCTAAAACCGTTAACCTTATCTTTTTGCTCCAACCACCAATTTCATTAAAATATTATGCACCAATACCTGCCCCTCCTCGCCCTCCTGATCACTTGTTCGCTCCAGGCCCAGACTCAAAAAACGGACTATCAACCACTGGCCACCAAGCCGCCCGCCAAAGTTGCCCTACTGGCCAAACTGGAAAAACGCTACGAATCCGACCTGGCCAAATTGCCTAAAGAAAACCGCTCCGAACTCGAAGGTATTTACGAGGAGCGGTACGACTATCTGACCGAACAGATCGAGTCGGGTATGTTTTTATACGGGCCGGAATTCAATGATTATTACCAGGCCGTTCTCGACGAAATTTTCCGGGCCAACCCCACCCTGCCGGCAAAAGAGGTCCGTCTCTTCATCAGCCGCGACCCCTCGCCCAATGCACTCTGCCTGGGTGAAGGCAGCCTCATGCTGAACATCGGGCTTATCCGGCGTCTGGAGAACGAGAGTCAGATCGCCTTTGTGCTTTGCCATGAGCTGGCGCACTACACGCTCAACCACGTCAATGCGGCCATCAACCGGCACGTGGAAAACCTGAATTCAAAAAACACACAGCAGGAAATCCGCGCCATTTCCCGCACCGAATATGGCCGCACCGAAAAAGCCATGCAATTCCTGAAAGGAATGGTTTTCTCCAGCCGGCGCCACAGCCGCCTGCATGAAAGCGAGGCCGATTCCCTCGCGCTGACTTACCTGCGCAACACCGCCTACGATGCTCGCGAAGCCCTGCGTTGCCTGGCCTTGCTGGATGAAGTAGATGTAGAAAAATACCCGCAAACACCCGATCTGAAGCAGGTGTTCGATACGCCCGAATACCCGTTCAAAGACATCTGGCTTCAATCCGAATCTACCCTTTTCGGCGGCGTCAAAAAAAAGGAAGAAGTGCCGGACAAAGACTCTCTGAAAACCCACCCCGATTGTCAGAATCGAATTAATCTGCTTGAAAACCAGGGTTTTGCCGAAGGCAAGCAAAAATTTATCCAGCCCGAATCCCGATTTCAGGCATTGGTGGAAATCGCCGATTTCGAAATGATTCAAAGCCTGTTCGATGGCGGCGACTACGGCGCCTGCCTGTACCAGGCCCTGTTACTATTGAATAAATACCCCGACAATGCCTACCTCCATGCGACCCTCGGCCATTGCTTGTACGAGATTCACCAGGCACAAAAAGAACACACCCTCGGCAACCACGTCGAACAACCGGCCGGAGAAACCCCGGCGCCTTATCGCGTCGTACTGACTTTTGTGCAAAATCTCCGCACCCGCGAAATCGCCAACCTCGGCTGGCACTACCTGAACCGCCAAAAAGAACGTTTCGGCGAAAACGAGGGCTTTTTATTTGCCCTTTGCCGCGCCGCCTCGCTCACCGGAAAAGAAGAAGAAACGAAAACTTTGAAAAAGCGCTACCTGGAATTATTTCCCCGCGGAAAAAATGCCGCCGAAGTCCGTACTCTTTGATTTATTTCCTCTAAAATTTTTCACACATAACGCATTCCGTATGAGAAACCGATTCAAATTAACCTTACTGATGGCACTGGCTATCGCTGCCAACCTGTCTGCACAAAAAGTATCGTTCGACGACGTGCTCACCATCGAACTGAAAAACATGGGCTCTATTATCAAAAACAATGAAGTCACCGGATACTTCATGTTTTACAAAGTGGATAAAGTAGATCGCAACACCAACGCTTACCTGCTTCGTATCCTCGACGCCAACCTGAACGAAGTCAGCACCGACAAAATCACAGAGTCGAAACATTTTTCCCTGAAGGAAGCCTCTTACGATGGCCAGACCATCATGCTGAAATTTTATGACCTGAAAGACAAACAGGCCATTTTTTACCAGTATGACCAAAATGCCAAGGTCAAACTGAAAAAAACTTACCCCTTGTCAAAGCAGGAAATCCAGATGGCTAACGCCCAAAACAGCGAGGAAATCAAAAGTTTTTCGCTGTTCGACCTGGAAAACAAAGGTTTCTTGAATTACAGCGTGGTAAAAAACAAAGACCTCGGTTATGAAATCCGGTTTTTTCCTGAAGAAGGCGAAAAAGGTTGGGTGTACAAATCGGACGAAGAGTCGAAAAACTATGATGTCGCCTCTTTCCTGGCCGCTAACGATAAGGTGGTATTCACCTCCATCTCCAGCCGTCCGGGCATCATGAGTAAAAAAATTACCTATCTGTTATTAGGCGTCGACCTGAGCACCGGCAAAAAAGTATTTGAAAAACCGCTCGTCGACAGCAAATACAAATTGCAGGTGATGAACGGCTACACCGACGAGACAACCGGCAATATTGTGCTGTTTGGGCTGTACTACGAAGACGATGAAAAAATAGGCAAAGACCAAAGCAACGGCCTGTTTGCCGTGACCCTCGATAACAAAGGCGACTACGTAGCCAAAAAATTTCTGTCCTGGGAAAAGGATGTGAGCAAGGTGCTTCCGGTGAACGAACGGGGCAAAATTAAAGACGTCGGCTACCTGTTTTTCCATAACATTTTCAGAACTTCGGACGGCAAAGTGTTTGCCATCGGCGAACAATATCGCAAAGCTGCCAGCGGCTGGGGTATTGCATCTGCGGTGCTGGGCGGCGGCGGCAATGTCGGTATGGCAAAAATGGTGGTGGAAGACCTTTATATCATGCAGTTTAGCGCCGACTTCACCCTCGAGTCCGTCAAAGTTTTTGACAAAACCCGAAATGATATCGAAATGCCGGGCGGCTCGGAGTATGTCAGTCCGCAGTTGTTGGCCTATTTGGTCAAAGCCTACGATGGTTTCGACTATAGTTTCACCCAACTGAACAAAGACAAATCCGTGTATTCCGTCGGGTACCTCGACTGGAGCCGCAGCGCGAAAAGTATGATCTTCGGCGCCGTCACCTGGGCCGACAACGAATTTTCTACTGATCAGTTGAAATTGAAAACGGAGGCGAGCAGCCTGCGCGTTTTCCCGGGCAAACCGGGGTACGTGATGATTTCGGAGTATTTCCGGAAGCAGAAAAAACTGGAAACAAGGCTGGAAAAAATCAATTACTGATAACTGCCTACCGCCTACTGCCTACCGCCTACTGCCAACCGCCTACTGTCAAAACGCCCCTACATCCACCCCTTCAAAATAACCCGTTGCCCACAGGATCAGGATAATCAGGCCGATGACAATCCGGTAATAGCCGAAAATTTTAAAACCATTTTTCGTCAAAAACTGGATAAAACCCTTGATGGCAATCATAGCAACCACGAAGGCGACCACGTTGCCTGCGGCTAACAAAATCAGTTCGTCGCGGGTAAACTGGCCGCCTTCGTCTTTAAAATAATCCCACAACGACTTGCAGGTGGCGGCGAACATAGTAGGTACGGCCAGGAAAAAGGAAAACTCGGCAGCCGTTTTGGGCGAAAGCCCCTGCGTCAGACCGCCGATGATCGTGGCCGCCGACCGGCTTACCCCGGGTATCATGGAAATGACCTGAAACAGACCGATATTAAAGGCCTTAGGCAAGGTAATATCACTGATATCGGTATTGTTACGGCTACGCCGCTCGAAAAACCCATCGAGAAATAAAAATACGATACCTCCTGCTACCAGCGCCAGCCCGACCACGGCAATATTTTCCAACAATTGGTCGATCACTTTTTTGAACAACAGCCCGAAAAACGCGGCCGGCAGAAAGGCGACGAACAGTTTGAGGTAAAAATTGAAATTTTGAATAAAACGGCGCCAGTACAGCACCAGCACCGACAGGATCGCCCCAAACTGAATGGCCACGGTGAATACTTTCACAAATGGATTGGCAGCAATGCCCATGGCTGTAGAGCCGATAATCATGTGCCCGGTAGAAGACACCGGCAGAAATTCCGTCAAACCCTCGATAATGGCGAGGATAATGGCATGGAGCAGGTTCATGCGGCAGGCGAATTGTCGGGCTCTTCTTTTGCGGCGTTATCTTTGATGAAAATGCCATACGCAACCACTACGAAACCAGCCACCATCATGATCGGTGCCAGCGTGATCCGGCGAAAGCTGTAAATGATGTTTGGGTCCCAGGTATCGGGGTCGGGCATAGCACCGCCGCTCATGGCCACTAAGCCCAGCAGCACCAGGGCCAGGCCGATACCGATGACGATGAAATTCCGGCGGCCGAAAATAAATTCTTCTCTGCCCGTGCTGAAAATGCTTTCGCTTTTTTCCGTCCTGCGGGCAGGCGCCGGAGCGGCTTTCCGTTGCTGGGTTTGCGGTTGGGGAGCGGGGCGACGTTGCGGTTGTTGTTTTGCCATAATATTAGGTTTGAAGGTTTCTGGTTGGAGGGTTTGAAGGTTCCTGGTTTGAGGGTTTGAGGGTTGGAGGGTTCTGGTTGGAGCGCTGGTCCCAACCAGGAACCCTCCAACCCTCAAACCAGGAACCTTCAAACCCTCCAACCTCAGTAAAGGTCATCTACGCGCATACTCAAAAACTTGTTCACCACAAAGTAGGTACTCAGGCCTGAGATCAGGACGCCAAGAAGCACCAAGCCAGTAAATATGGCTAAGATGCCGTTGATGTCTTCCAGGCTCTGTAGTTCCGGTATTTGACGTTGCCCCACGCTGAGCAGGGCAATCAACAGGGCAATAGCCAAAATGGCGCTCCAAAAGCCGTTGTAAATACCCCGCAGGATATACGGACGGCTGATGAAACCCCAGGAGGCGCCCACCAATTCCTGATTTTTGATCAAAAAGCGGTTGGTGTACAGGGCCAGACGAATCGTATTGTGAATGAGCGTGACGGCCGCAAAGATGAGTAAAAAACCAAGTCCGAGCGTGAACCAGCCTATTTTTTCAATATTGTTGCCAATGTTGCCTGTGTTGGCGGCTTCCATGTACAGTTCGGCGATCATGGTGTCCTGTCGGAGCGTCTCGCGCCACTGGCGGAGGCTGTCTTCCTGAAAAAAATCGGCGCGGACGTTAAAGCGCACCACATCGCGCATCAGGTTGGGAATATCCTCCAACAGGCTTTCTTCCCCGAGATCTTCGCGCATGGTTGCTGCAGCCTGGTCGCGGGTGATAAAAGTGACAGTTTCGGCCTTCACAAACGGCTGATCCCGCACCTCCCCAACAATGCGGGCCACTTCTTCCTGCGGAATATCGGGCTTCAGTTCCAGCCAAACGTCCACCTTTTCCTTGAACAGGGCCACTAACTTCTGCGCATGCAAAACGGTTAACGCGAAGAAACCCACCAGGAACAACACCAGGGCAACACTGACAATAGCGTACAAATACGTGGGCTTGGAGCGCGACATGGTCTGGAATAATTTCGGTGAAAGAAATATTTATTGGTAAACGCGTCTTTAGGTTAAGGCCGGCAAAGTTGCCGGTTTTAACCTGAAATATGTCCATTTCCCTTTGGAAAAAGTGAAGGCTGATAGCCTTTTAGCCAATACCTTTGCCGGCCGAGCGTTGTTTTAACCCACTATTTACCCCCGGCATGAAATTTTTAAACGTTTTTCTTTTTGGGCTATGGATTAGCCCGTTCTATTGGGCGAACGGTCAGCAGCCCGACGGCAAGATATTGCTTCAAAACCCGTCCTTCGAAGACACCCCGCGCGCGTCCGCGTCTCCCTCGGGCTGGGGCTCCTACACGCCCGGCAGTACGCCGGATATTATGCCGGGCGCCTGGGATATTGTGGTGCAGCCGCAGGACGGCAAAACCTGCGTTGCCCTGGTCACCCGTGAAGACGGCACCCGCGAAGATATCGGGCAACAACTCCCGCAGACCCTGAAAGCCGGCACCTGCTATACTTTTAGTATCTACCTGTGCCATGCGCCGCAATACGTGGGCTACAATCACCCGGTGCGCCTGCGTATTTGGGGCGGAACCGGGCATCGGAAAGAACAGTTGTTAGCCGGCTCTGCATTGATCGATCATGCGGGCTGGAAGCAGTACAAATTTCAGTTCGTTCCCACTCGCGATATGCGCTATATCACTTTTGAGGCCTTTTTTGCGCCTGGCTCCATGTTTCATTACCGGGGAAATATCGTGCTGGACAATTGCTCCTATATCGAGCGTTGCGATAAGGCATAATCACACTACTACATTTTTGTTTCACACAAAGGCACAAAGTGCGAGGGAATCAAACTTTGTGTCTTTGTGACTTTGTGTGAAAAATAAATCACAAAACCCTAATGACCCAATGACGCAATGACTAATGACTAATGGCGCAACACCGATCACAAATCCCGGCCTTTTAAGTCCATATTTACCAGTATCGCCGCGCAGATAAAAAACAGCGAACCAATTTTATCCGTCTCCACAAAATCGTTCATCAGCATCAGCATGGTGATGAGCATAAAACTCAGCAGCGACGCCACCAACACGCGCCGCCGGCCGGCATCGGGCGTACGATGGTAAACCTGTTGCCCCATAAAAATGACCAGCAGACAAAACAGGAGGAAAAAAACCAGGCCCGGTATGCCCTGCTCCACAGTCACCATTAAAAAGTAGTTGTGAATGCCCGATCGCTCCGGGTTGTCGCTCACGTAGGTCTTGAAACTGGTGACGGTGTATTTTTGGTAATTAAAATAAAAATTACCCGGCCCGAACCCGGTAAAAGGTTTGTCCTTAATCATGTACGACGCTGCAACCCAGCGATATACACGTTCCATTGTGGAAATATCTTCCAGTTTCGTGGTCGCTTCCAACAAATTTTCAAAGCGGGTATGCGTTACCGTGCGTTCATAGTTGGGTGCAAATTCGAGCCAGTTATCCCGGCTGGTTACCAACACGATTAAACCCGCAAACACAACAGAGAAAACCAGTACGGCTATTTTGATCAGCCGCCGCCGGATCAGCCAATAAATACCCACCGCCGCCGCCAGAGCCACATAAGCGGCGCGGGTATAGGCAAAATTAATGCCCAAAAGAAAGATCGCCATTCCGACGACCAACACCCACCAGGCGCCGGAATACTTGCGATACCAATACGTGCCATACCAGGCAAACGGCAAAAAAACGGCCAGCGAACAGGCATACATCACGTGGTTGCGAAAAAACGGGCCCATGACAAAATTGACCTCCTCAAATGAAAATCCACTCGGGGCGTGCCGCACCAGCACACTAAGCACCGCGATCAGCAGCGGTACAAAAAACCACCACAGCAGGTCTTTAAAATCCCGCTCCTCCCGCAAAAAATGGGCCGCCAGGAAGTAAAAAACGATCACATACCATCCCTTTGCCAGTAAAAATTTGAATGACACCAAAATATCGGACGACGTAATGACACATACTGTCGTCCAGGCAAGGTGCGCGAACAGGGCCAGGGTAATGGGGTGCCGCAAAAAACGACCGTCAATAGTGTGCCAATAACGCAAAAACCAGGTTATAGACACCAGTGTCAGCAACCACATTAAAGGTTCGGAAGGTAAATCGGTGCCCAAGCCGCCCGGCAATTCCATCTCAATGGAAAGCGGAATACAGGCCAGCATCAGAAAATATACCCGACGAAAATCCACCACCGTCAGCCAGGCTACCAATAGCGCCGCTGGAATGCCGATAAACCACCACGCGTCAAAGGCTATGCCAGCCCAAAGACAAACCAGCATTACAACAGCCCATATCCCTACCAGCCACCTTTGCGGATGATCTTTCGGAAGCGATAGTATTGCTTTGAATTGGTGAAGCATTATTCCCCCCGCACAATATCGCTCCAGCGCATATCCCGGTAAGCATCGGCAATAAGCGCGGCCAGCAGAGTGAAAAAGAAAGCGGCGGCCACTGCCGCAATCACAAGAATGCTGCGCTTGGGCCGGCTCTTTTCTAAAGGCGGGTCGGCGGCTTCCACCACCAGCAGGGCAGGTATATCCGTATCGTAAGCGGCTTTGATCTGGTTGTAGCGTTCCAGGTCGTAACCCAGTTGTTTGCGCGATTGAAAGTGCAGATCCTGTAATACGGATATCCGGGGCAAGCCCTCGTTAAACCGTTTAATTGTGATGTTGCTGCCATCGGGTTCGGTTGACATCAATTGCCGGCGCTGACTTTCGTAGGCAATCAAATTAGCCCGTATATAAGCGATGGTATCGCGTGGTATCGCCGGGTTTTTTTCCAGTACATCGAGCCGGGCGCGCCCGCGGGCGATTTCCGATTCCGCCGTAGACAGTTGTTCGGACAGTTGCTCGCCCTGGGCTGTCGGGTCATATATGCCGAAAAAAGCCTGGGTGCGGCGCAGGCTGTCGCTCAACATATCCAGTTCGGTCTTTTTGCGATTGATATTGTTTTCAAACGCAGCCAGCAACTGATATTGGCTTCCTTTGATCAACCGCTGGCCGAGTTCATTGATTTTTCCCCGCGCGGCATTGGCCATTTCAGCGGCCATTTTTGGGTCGGTGTCTTCGATGCTGACCTCAATGGCGTCGTTTTTGTTTTTCTCCGCTTTGTACAAAGACCGGAAAATTTTGCGGACCTTAAAAGGGCCCTGTTTGGCAGCGGAATCGATCCCATAGTGTTCGTACAAACGGAAACGTGTCACCATAAAATCTTCCAATTCCTGACTGGTTGCTATTTCCGCCATGCGGTCGAGGTCGCGATCCGAGCCATAATACTCCGTTACCTGGCCGGTATTGCCGAACATCAGTTCTGGATTGGCCAATTGCGGGCTCGCCGGGTAGAAAATGGTCGTCGCCTGGTAGTAATTATCCAGAAAAAGAGAAAAGACGACACTTCCGGCCAGCGCCAGGAACGTTACGTTTCGGATGGTTTTTCTCCAGCGGTACAAGGTTTGAAAAACGCCGAGCAGATTGTCACGATTATCCATGTTGTTTCGACAAGGTGGTTGAAAAGCGGCGCAAAAGTATAAAATTGCTACCGGCAAAAGTATGCGGCGTTTATACGCCGAAAAGGGGGTGGGTAAAAACATCGCCCGGCGAGTAGATGCTCACCGGGCGATGCGACAACGATCCGGTTTCTCCGGAAACGTAAAACAATGACTAAATGCTGCTTTTAGTGATCAAATCTATACTTCCTGCCATTCCACCAACAGCCGGGCGGCCTCCGTAGATCCCATTTGGGCAGCAGCTTGTAAATCCCGGGTAAATTCCGGCTTGCCCGCGCGATGTTTGGCTATGCCACGATGCAACAGGCCATCGGCCTCCGACACCAGTTCGATGCCCGTACCTATAGCCAGCGTTTGTTCGAAAGCTTCCAAAGCAGCCGGTATGTCATTCATAGCCAGCAACGATTTGCCCAACAGATAAGTGGCCCGGCGGCGGCGATTGAAGTTCGGGTCGTTTTCCTTAAAATTTCGTTGCAGATAAAGGCGCAATTCCTGGGTGGCTTCCGGATACTGTTTGGCGTGAAACAAACTTTCACCTCTTTTCAGCCGGGCCAGCCAGTGCAAGGGCTGTAGTGCCAGGGAACGTCTGACGGCCTGATCGAAATCCTGCGCGGCGTTCTCCCAGTCATTTTTCAGCATTTTCACCTTGCCACAGCCGTAGTATGGCTCCGGGTTGTTCGGGTTGAAACGAATGCTCTTGGAAAAATCATGCAGGGCATCGTTGAAATTTTGAAGCTTGTAATTGACGTACCCACGACGTTCGTAAGCGAGCGCGTGGCGTTCGTACTTTTCGATTGCCCGGCTAAGCGCTGCCGAGGCCTCCAGCTCCATCCCTTCCTGCCCTACCAAGTCGCGGCCACGGCGGTATTCCAACACAGCGGCTTTATCAGAATCCGGCTCGATATTCAAATCTGCCAACAGGCGGCCGTTATCCAAACTCCATGCCCGGATATTTCCCGCCACGGCAAATTGCGCAACCTCCTGGAGCAGCGCAGTAGTGCTGCGCCAGCTCTTATCCGAGCTCATCAGCGTTTGCTGCGGCACCACGAGCGAAAAATCTGCTTCATTGAACACTTGTTCCGGCTTGAACAAAATGTCCGCTTTGAAATAGTTTTCAATACGATTCTGCCAATGCCGCAGTACCATATCGAACGTGCGCTGTGAGCCGAACTCGAGCCGGCCTTTAAAAATAAGTTTGAGTGGTTGCGTAATCATCCTGCCTGCTGTTTTTAAATGCTGCTGTTTCCAATAAGGCGGATTCCGGGGGGGTAGCACAACTAACTTTTAAGAGAAGACGCGCAAAAAGCCCCGGTTGACACGGTAAATTGAAATACCGCTCAAACAGGGTCGATACTCTTTAATTCCTGCGCCTCAATCTATATTGACGGTTATAACCGCCGGAGAAAAGGCACGGAAACCTCAACGAATGACAGTGCGTTGCAACCGCCATTATCAAATTCCCACAAAATCATTTTTCGAAGCCCTTTTCTGAAGGATTATCGGTCGAAGCAAAAAATGACCGCCGAAAAGGGCGCTTTCCCAAAAGAGTAACAAATGTCTGGAAAATTTGGTTCTCCTGCAAGCCTTTAAGGCAGGTTTTTTGAAAAAACTTTTTGTTTTTAAAACCAACCGGTAAATTTTATTCTTCTTGACCTATCAAAATACCCCTCTTCACCAAATAAAAATAATGCACCAGGATTTTTTAGCGAAAGGATACACTCAGGTAACCAGAAATCACAAATAATAGATGATTGCACTCAAATCGTTGTTTTACAGATACTTGGAAATTGTTTCGGCCCGACCCGTTTTTATCGTTTTACTTAGGTCGAATTTAAAATTTTACGCATTTTCGCCCCGGCTTCTTCAACACAAAATGCGGCTTTCAGAAAATAGCCCATTCGTTATGAGTTGAAGGGCAGAACCAATTAGATCGAATTATCTTCCAAGTATCTGTAAAACAGTGCTTTAGCATTCATCATTCGAGTGTAAATTTATCCACGTTAATATATTGTCAAATGGCGGAAAAACGACTGTTCGATTACCTCTACGACCAACTGGAACAATTTCCTCAGGAAAAAGCATTCGGTTGTAAAAAAGAAAATGGCGGGTGGCGGCACCTCTCTACATCTGAAGTGGTCGATCGCGTCAACCGCGCCAGCCAGGGTTTGCTGGATATTGGGTTGCGCCCCGGCGACAAGGTGGCGACTTTGGTGTACAAAACCACGCCGGAATGGGTGATTATGGATTATGCCATGCTCCAGATCGGTGTACTAAACGTGCCCATGTACCCGACGATCAGCGCCCGCGAGTATGAGTACATCCTGAACGAATCGGAAGCGCAATACTGTCTTGTGGGCGATGGCGACCTGTACGATAAAGTACGGCTGGCTCAAAAAAATGCGCCCGGATTGAAAGAAATTTTCACTTTTTCCGATCACCCGGAAGCCCGCCGCTGGGACACGCTGTTGTCCAATGCCGACCAATCGGAAGTGGCGCGGATCAAAGCCGGCATAAAGCCGGACGAGGTGATGACCCTGGTGTACACCTCCGGCACTACCGGAAACCCCAAAGGCGTAATGCTCACTCATAACAATGTGGTGTTCAATATCGAGGCGCTCCGATCCATGTTACCCTTTACCCCAGGCGACCGGGTGTTGAGTTTTTTGCCGGTCAGCCATATTTTTGAGCGGGTGGCTATTTATGCGTTCACTGCATTCGGCGGAAACGTAACCTTTACGGGTACGGACAATCTGGGCGGCGAAACCGGCGATTTCCAGGCGATCCGCCCCAATTTTTTTACCGCCGTGCCGCGTCTGCTGGAAAAAGTGTACGACAAAATTATCGCCAAAGGGCTCGAACTGAAAGGGCTTAAACGGATACTCTTCTTCTGGGCCCTCAAACTGACCGATAACTGGGAATTCGACTACAAACCCAGCGGCCTGGCAGCGCTGAAATGGGCCGTGGCAGATGCCCTGATTTTTAAAAAATGGCGGGCAGCCATGGGGGGGGCCGTAAAAACCGTGATCACCGGCGCCAGCGCCTGCCCGCTCCGGGTCATGCGTACTTTTAATGCCGCGGGTATTGTGCTGCGCGAAGGATATGGTATGACCGAAGTGGCGCCGGCACTCACCTTTAGCCGGCTCGAACCGGGAACTGCCCTGCTGGGCACCGTCGGCCCCCTGCTGGAGAGGGTGGAAGTCCAAATTGAGCCCAGTCCGGACTACCGCCCGGGCGAAGGGGAGATTATTGCCAAAAGTCCGGGAACGATGGTGGGCTATTACAAGCAGCCGGAACAAACCGACGGAATCATCCGATCCGTCAACGGCGAACGCTGGATTGCTACGGGTGATGTCGGCACCTGGGTGGAAGGCCCGGGCGGCAAAAAATTTCTCAAGATCACCGACCGTAAAAAAGAATTGCTCAAAACCAGCGGCGGTAAATACGTAGCGCCGGCGCCCATCGAATCGGCGCTCAAAGAACATTATCTCGTAGAGCAGGCCATGGTGGTAGGTGACAACCTGAAATTCGTATCGGCGCTTATTGTTCCAGCGGAAGAGGGGCTGCGAGACTGGTGTCAGCGACACGGTATTGTCTGGACCAATATGTCGGAGATGGTGCGCCACCCCGAAGTAAAAAAACGGTATGATATGTTGCTCGAACGGTTAAACCCGCACTTCGCACAGTATGAACAGGTCAAAAAATGTACTTTGTTGCCTACGGTGTGGGAGCCTGTCAAAGCCGATGGCTCCGACGCCGAACTGACGCCGACCTTAAAACTGAAGCGCCGGGTAATCCTGGAAAAGTATCAGGGGGAAATCCAGGCGATGTACCAATAGCACGGGACTACTGAACGTCTGCCGCTTCGACCCGGTATCCTTCCTGACGCAGCAAGGCAATAACCCCCGCAGCGCCGCCTAAATGGCCGGCGCCCACAGCAAACAGAGTGGATTTTTCGCGCATCATACGCCCCATGACCGGTATCCAGTTGCGGTTGCGGTTGCGCAGCAGGATGTCCTGGTATTCGTTCATGCCATAAGCTTCGTCGGCCATCATGGCTTCCATGGCGCTAATGTCTTTTTGTTGGTAGAGTTCGATCATTTTGCCAAAATCGTCGTCGGCGCCCTCGGTATTCCGGAGGGTTTCCACGAGCATTTTTGCCTGCGCCTCGTAGGGAATGCTGTCAAAAATACCCATTTGGTAGGCCGCCGTTTCCAATCCCGCCGATTCGAGTTTACGGCGTTTGACCTGGCGGTACAGTTCCATTTCCACAGAGGTCATACTCGCCGTGTTGTCTATACCCGAATCTTCATCGCTCGTGAACAAGGTGCTCAGAAACATGGGTTTCATCCGTTCGAGCATGGAAGCGGGCAAGCCTTTGGTGTCTAATTTTTGTTTGACAAAGGCATAATCCTCCGGCGAAAGCAAGTCTTTCAACGTTTTCCCGCCATTCATAAATGCTTTGGTCAACAGGCTGAACTGCGCGGCGATATTGGTCATCTCCTTCATGTCGATCTCAAAAGTCACGCGTTGCGCTTCCGCCAGTGCATCAAAGGTGGCATCGGAAAGTTTGAATTTATCTTTCGGGATCAGGTGGATCGTACCCAGCAGATACGAGGGTTTCTTCAGCGCGTTGCCACTAATTTTCCAGAGCAGGGCTTTGTCGGAAGGAATAATCTGATCGGGCGCGTAGGTTACTTTCTTCGAAGACTGGCATCCGGCCAGGGCTATTGCCAGCAGGAACCACAACCATAGTTTTTGCATAAATATATTGGGCAGAAATGAATTTACAGGGACAGGCACACAAACGTAGTGGTGGTAAAAATAGCGTATCAGTTGTCTGGAAAAGAAAAATTATGCCAGCCAATAGGCTGATGAACAAGCAAACACTTCGAAATGTTCGCCAGTCGGCAAATCGTAATACCCAAAAGGAAAAATTATGGATAACATGTTCCTAAACCTAGGAGTGATGTATTTTTACGGTTTTTTGCCGGATGAAAAATAATTGAGGGGCAAATCTGTCGTTTTGTCGGGCAACCGTGGAAAATGTATGACAAAAGAGGTCTAAATTTCCGATGGCAAATAATTTGACTATAATACAAAGGCCACGACTTTGCGAATTTTGCTGCCAGTATGACACAATCCTCGTTTTGTTCCTTGTAAATTCAAAGAAAAAGGCAAAGTTTGCATTTAATTAGGGTTAAAGGGTTGCTAGTTAGAAGGTTTGAGGGTTAGAGGTTAGAAGATTTGAGGGTATTGGGTGTGTATCAACCTCCAAAACCTTCAAACCGGAAACCTTCAAACCTGCTCACCTTCAAACCTTCTAACCCCTCACCATACAAATCCTCCTGTAAGACGTGAATATGTTTGAAAATTGGTTAATGCCAGCCCAATCCGACGATGAGCCGGATTTTGTGCCGCTTTTTTCGCTGGAAGAAGACGAAGAAGCAAAGCAGGGCGAAGTCTTTCCTGATACGTTGCCCATTCTGCCGTTGAAAAATACGGTTTTGTTTCCGGGCATCGTCACCCCTATAACAATCGGTCGCGATAAAAGTATCCGCGCCGTACAAAAGGCTTACGAAGACAACCGTTTTATCGGCGTGCTTTCGCAAAAAGACGTAAAAATTGAAAGCCCTTCCTCCCGGGACCTATACCGCATCGGCACGATCGCCCGCGTATTGAAATTGCTGAAAATGCCCGACGGCTCCACCACGGCTATCCTCCAGGGACGCAAACGTTTCCTGCTGGAAGACATGCTGAGTGAAGACCCCTACATGCTGGGCCAGATCAGCACGATTGAATACGACCAACCCAAAAACAAACTGGAGTTCCGCGCCCTGCTCAGCAGCATCCGCGACGACGCCAAGCAGATCATCGAACTGTCGCCGCAAATCCCCTCGGAAGCTGTCGTGATGCTCAAAAACATCACCAACGACAACTTTTTGCTCAATTTCATTGCCTCCAACCTCAATATAAAAATAGAGGAAAAACAATTTATCCTTGAAACCAGCCACCTCAAAGACAAGGCCAGCCGTATCCTGCAGCACATGGATGCCGAGCTGCAATTGCTGGAGTTGAAGGATCAGATCGAGGCGAAAGTGCGCAACGACATTGAAAAACAACAGCGCGACTACTTCCTCAGCCAACAGCTGAAAACCATTCAGGAAGAACTCGGCCAAAACCCGCAGGAAGACGAGATCAATACCCTGATCGAACGCGCTTCCAAGAAAAAATGGCCGAAAAACGTGCTCGAAACCTTCCAGCGCGAAATCAACAAACTGCGCCGGGTAAACCCCCAGATCGCCGAATACGCTATAGGGCTCACTTATTTAGAGACCCTGCTCGACCTACCCTGGATGGAGTTTACCAAAGACAACTTCGACCTCCGGCGCGTAAAAGACGTACTCGACAAAGATCACTACGGCCTGAGCAAGGTAAAAGAACGTATCCTGGAACACCTGGCCGTACTGAAACTCAAAGGCGACATGAAGGCCCCGATCCTTTGCCTGGTCGGCCCTCCGGGTGTGGGTAAAACCTCCCTGGGCCAAAGCATCGGCAAAGCGCTCAAACGCAAGTATATCCGGATGAGCCTCGGCGGCCTGCACGACGAAGCTGAAATTCGCGGCCACCGCAAAACCTACATCGGCGCCATGCCGGGCCGCATCGTGCAATCGCTCAAAAAAGCGAAAGCCGGCAACCCGGTGTTTATCCTCGACGAAATTGACAAAGTCGGCAAGGACTTCCGCGGCGACCCGTCTTCGGCCCTGTTGGAAGTACTCGATCCGGAACAGAATACGACGTTTTACGATAACTACCTCGAACTCGAGTACGACTTGTCCAAGGTGCTCTTTATCGCCACGGCCAACTCGCTGTCGACCATACAGCCGGCCCTGCTCGACCGGATGGAAGTCATCGAAATTTCCGGTTATTCCAGGGAGGAAAAAGTCGAAATCGCCAGGCGCCATCTCATCCCCGAACAGCGCAAGGAGCACGGACTGAAACCGCCGCAGGTTAAGATCGGCGAAAAAACGATCGCCGGCATTATCAAAAATTATACCGCCGAAAGCGGCGTGCGCAACCTGAACCGGGAGATCGGTTCGGTAATGCGTTATGTCGCCAAAAAAGTGGCGATGGAAGAAGCTTACCAGGTGGTGGTAAAGCCGGAGCACCTCCACGAGGTACTCGGCCCGACCAAATTCGACGCCGAAGTGTACCAGGAGCAGCAAGCCCCCGGCGTAGCCATCGGCCTGGCCTGGACTTCCGTGGGCGGCGAAATCCTCTTCATCGAGGTCAGTCTCAACAAAGGCAACGGCCGCCTGCAACTCACCGGCAACCTCGGCGATGTGATGAAGGAAAGCGCCAGCACAGCCCTGAGTTATATCAAAGCCCACACCGACGAGTTGGGACTGGAGCCGGATATATTTGACAAGACCGACATCCACATCCACGTTCCGGAAGGCGCCATCCCCAAAGACGGGCCCTCAGCCGGCGTCACCATGCTCACGGCAATTACCTCGGCCTTCACCAAAACACAGGTAAAACCCTTCTTAGCCATGACCGGCGAAATCACCTTGCGCGGCAAAGTGTTGCCCGTAGGCGGCATCAAGGAAAAAATCCTGGCAGCCAAACGCGCCGGCCTGAAAGAAGTGCTGTTGTGCCGGGATAATGAAAAACACGTGGCCGAAATTGAAACCGAGTATATCAAAGGGCTCACATTCCGGTATGTAGACAAAATGAGCGATGTACTTTTCGCAGCCCTGGGTATTGAGGCCGTGGTAAAACCCAGTACGAATGGGGTTTCCAAAAATAAAAAAGGAAAAAAGGTAAAGGCGGTTGCGGTCTGATTTGTTTTAGATTTTTTAAACCATAAAGTTCAAATAGCACACCTTAGTATTATAGGCTAATGGGTGCTATTTGAATTTTGTGGTCTAAAATCTGTGCTAACTACTTACCATTTTAACGTAAAAGATTACCTGTTTATAACACCGGAGCGGCAAACACCGCCTAAAAACATTACCTTTGCCCCATGAAACGCCGGGTATTATTTGCGCTCACCTTGCTTATTTGCCTTACCCGGCTGCTACCCCAATTTTTGCCCAATTCCACGCCCATCTTATTCTGGAACGAGTCAGCGATCATTTCCCGGGTCAAATACCCCTTCCCCTTTAACGGTAACTATAGTTAAAAAACGGCTCGCAAGTCCGCCGGATATACAACAATTTGCCGCTTTCCAGGGCTTGCCAAATCATGGATATCAAATCTCTGCTTAACCCGCACAAACGCCACTATTACCGGACGATATGGTTCAAACACGATCTGCCGGCCGGCCTTACCGTATTTTTGGTGGCTTTACCCCTTTGCCTGGGCATTTCATTAGCCTCCGGAGCGCCTTTGTATGCCGGGATTTTGTCCGGCGTAATTGGCGGCCTCGTGGTATCGTTAATCAGCGGCTCACAATTGGGCGTGTCCGGGCCTGCCGCGGGCCTTACTACAGTGGTTGCGGCCTCCATTATCAGTTTTGGCGACTACCAGGTGTTTTTGCTTGCAGTATTTTTTGCCGGCGTGTTTCAGTTGGTGTTGGGTATTTTACAGTTGGGTACGGTAGCCTTGTATTTCCCTTCGGCGGTCATTAAAGGTATGCTGGCGGCAATCGGCATTATCCTGATTTCCAAACAGATCCCTTTATCGCTCGGCTACGACGAACCCGATTTCTGGACGGAGGGCTTTGCCGGCCTGTTCAGTGTCAATAAATTTTATAAAAATTTTGGTAACTTTTATCACCATTTCTCACAGCCGGTGGTACTAATTACCATTGTGTCGCTGGCTATTTTGGTCTTGTTCAGCAATTTTTTCCGGCGAAAAGCCAAGTGGTTGCCGTTGCCGCTGCTCACGGTGTCAGTCGGTGTCGGTTTAAGTTTGGTTATGCCCTTAATAAACCCTGCCTGGGCGTTGAGGGCCACTCAAATCGTACAAATTCCGGCCAATATTTTTGGAGAAATAACCACCCCCGATTTTTCAAAAGTATTCAGCAACAACCGCATTTTTATAGATGCTTTTACTATCGGGCTGCTGGCGAGCCTGGAGACGCTGCTCTGTGTGGAAGCCATCGACAAACTGGATCCGCTCAAGCGCAGAACCCCCGTCAACCGCGAACTGGTCGCACAAGGCATAGGCAATATGGCCTGCGGAATGGTCGGCGCAATACCGATGACGGCAGTCATCGTGCGCGGCGCAGCCAACGTGGACGCCGGTGGACGCACCCGTTTATCGGCCTTTACTCATGGTTTATTTTTGCTGGCCGCAGTAGCGCTCGTGCCATTTGCGCTGAATAAAATTCCGTTTGCATCGCTGGCCGCCATATTGTTGATCACTGGTTATAACCTGACCAAACCCGGGCTTTACAGACAGATGTTCCGGCTGGGCTGGAACCAGTTTTTGCCCTTCATCATCACGATTGTTGTTATCTTAATGACCGACTTGCTGGTTGGGGTGGCTATCGGGCTGATGATTTCCATCTACTTTCTTGTTCGAAACAACTTCAATGCGGAGTATAAAATCGTGCAACACCAGGAATCGGCAACCGAGTATTTTTATATCAAGCTGAATTCCATGGTGACCTTTTTGAACAAAGTAAACCTGCAAAAAGCGCTCTATAAAATACCACCCTATTCCGTGCTGACCATCGACGGCTCAGACAGCAGGTTCATCGACTACGACGTGCTGGAGATGATTAGCGAATACGAAAAACAAGCGCATGAGCGGCATATTCAACTTATTCTCAAAAACGTGGAACGCGTTAGCGTGACTTCTTTGCATTAGACTTGCTGCATGTTAAATTCAACCCGCCGAAATCTATTAAAAAGTGGGTGAATAACCATCTGATTATTCACCCGCTCCTAAATTATCCCACTCAACCCAACGTTTACGGCTGATCAAACATACTGTAATACAATTTCAGCGTCGCATCCGTCTCTTTTTCCCGGATAGCGTCCAGGATAGCGCTTAACTCATCCGCTTTCGTTTTATTTGCCAATTCCCGGTAGTTGTTGCGCAGGTCGGCAATGGCTTTAGTGTTGGCAAACCGGCGCCAAAGGCTGGCCTTAGCGTCCAGGGATACGACCTGGAAAGCGCTGACCGCCTGATCGAATGCCGCCTGATCATTGAGTTTGATCAGCGCTCCGGCATAAGCATCGTAATAACCGAAGGCTGCCATGTTGTCCATTTTGGCGGCATGTTTTTGAAACCAGGGGAGGTTTGAAGCCGTCGCATGTTCGGCGTACAAATTTGCCAGGGCCATAACCACACCTTCGTTGTCGTCGTTTTCCAGTTTTTTAGCGGCAAGCACCGCTGCATCGGCGTCTGTTTGGCTCAATGCCTCCAATGCAGCGCCCAACACGCTGTAAGGCTGTTCGGCGCCCATACCTTTTTCATAGATGGGCACGTATTTTTTGTCATTAGTTTGTCCCAATGCCATAATTGCAGCAGCCCGAACGGCCGGTTCGGTATCATTTTCCGCCATTTTTGCCACGGCATCCTTCACCTCGGCTATACGCATGTCTGCTTTTCCGAGCGCAGCCTGGCGAATAGACCAGTGCTTATCCCGAAGAGCCTCCTGCATGATTTGCAGGGCCAGGGGCGACGTGGCTGTTTGCAGGTGATCAATGGCTTCCCAACGATCGAGGAATACCGGTGCATGCCGGTACATAAAAGCCCACTCTTCCTCACTGTGTTGATCCGATTTTACGGCCAGAAGCATTTTTTCGGCATCCACATTGATCAGAGCCGGTTTTACCGGGGCATCAAAGCTAAAGGTCTGGCTGCGTTTGGTCATTCGGATTTGTTCGCGGCGGGCTTTGCCGGAGGCGTCGTAAACATCCACGGTCAGCGGTAAATCGAAGATGTAAGGCATGTCCTTCGAGGCTTCCTGGGTTTGTTCCAGGGAAACGGTAGCTTTTTTAGTCTCCTCGTCCCAATCATAGCGGATGCTGAGATTAGGATGTCCGGCGCTATAGAACCATTGGTTGAAAAACCAGTTGAGGTCTTGCCCCGTAACGTCTTCAAACGCCAGCCGCAGTTCGTGCGCCTCAACGTCGGTAAATTCATTTCGTTTCAAATAACGACTCAAAGCGGCAAAAAAGGCATCGTCGCCGACCTGCTGGCGAAGCATGTGCAGGATGGCGCCGCCCTTGTTGTAGGAGTGGGCATCGAACATACTTTCCTTGTCTTCGTAGCCGAAGTGAATCAGCGGGTGGCCGCCGTCCAGGGCAGAATATACATAGCCCTGCCGTTCGTTGAATTCGTGGAAGTCGGCTTCATCGCGCCCGTACTTGTGTTCGAGCCAGAGGTATTCCGAATAATTGGCAAACCCTTCGTTGAGCGTCAGATTGGACCAACTTTCGGTGGTGACCAGGTCGCCGAACCAGTGGTGGAACATTTCATGCGCCACTACTTTTTCATTCGTCAAATGATCGTCGAGCAAGCCGCGTTTGTCCTTTTGCATAAACTCGCCGAAAATAACCGCCGTGGTATTTTCCATGGCGCCGCTTACATAGTCGCGCACAACCACCTGGGAGAATTTGGGCCAGGGATAGGTATAGTTCAGTTTGCTGGAGAAAAACTCCAGCATTTCGGGGGTATAGGGGAAAATATCGCGGGCGTGTGGTTCGAATTTTGGTTCCACGTAATACTCTACCGGTATATTCCGCCATTTGTCTTTTACCACGGCGTATTCGCCAATGGCCATCATAAACAAGTACGGGGCGTGCGGCTTATCCATTTTCCAGTAATCGGTGCGGGTACCGTTGGTATTTTTTTTCGATGACACCAGGACGCCGTTCGACAGGGTTTTGTATTTATCCTCCACGGTAAGGTACATTTCCTGTGTGCAGCGCTCGTTGGGTTTGTCCACGGTGGGGAACCAGAAGGAGTTGCTTTCCGTCTCGCCCTGGGTCCAGATTTGTTTGGGTTTATCCGGATCTGCCCCGTCGGCGTTGATAAAATAGAGGCCTTTATCGCTGGTGATAGCAGCGCTGCCGCCATACGATTCGCGTTCGTCGGGTTTGGCGGTATAATCGATCACCACTTTATACTCGTCATTACGGGTCATAGTTTTAGCCAGGTGGATCACGAGTTGCTCTTTGTTATAGTCGTATTTCAAGGGTTCTTTTACGCCCGCGAAGGCCACCGAGTGGATATCGAAGTTTTTGGCATCCAGTGTCAGTTTATCGGTCGGATAAAACCAGGGTTTCAGGGTAAGGGTGGCTTTGCCGTTGGCGCGTTTTTTCTCCCAGTCGAACGACAGTTCCAGTTTGGTGTGGATAAGGTCGTGTTCGAAGGTATGGGATGCATTATACGGCGCAAGCGTATCGGGCCTCGAACTGCCGTCATCTTCCGGGGTAACCAGGGCCTCGTCCATGAAATGGTATTCCTCCGGTTCTTCTTCCTCCTCCGTTTCTTCACCCATCAGTGGTTTACTTATTGTGTCCCATTCGGCGGATTCCACGGGGTGAGCGGGCGCCGGAACGCCGGCCATTTTATCGCCGGTCTTCGGCGTACAGGCAAGCAGGATAAACAAGGTTGCCAGAAAGGTGAGCGTAAACAGGTTTTTGCTGTTATTCAAAAAAATGGACATAGATAAAATATTGATTGAGCAACTTGAAAAGTGGTCAGTAGTTCGTGATCTGTGACCGGTTTGGTAAAATGCCGGCCGGGCGCCGGCCCTAAAAATTAACCCAAAAATGGACCGCAAGATTAGCGGCTTTTTATCGACTTTGCGCCACATTTCGCCAAAATCCAGTCCGGATAAGGTCAGTAACACAAAACAAACGTTAATGGAACAAAAAACGTACATCGACCAACTTTACAACATGCTCCTGGAATACGGCCCTAAAGTAGTGGCCGCACTTTTGCTTTTAATTATCGGATTATGGGTAATCCGGCGCATCACCGCTTCTTTTCGGACCATGCTGAAAAGGCGGCAGGTAGACGACAGCCTCCGGCCGTTTCTGGCTTCCATGGTGGATGTCGGGCTCAAAGTAGCCTTGTTACTGATGGTCGCCGGCCAGGTAGGCATTGAAACGACTTCGTTTATTGCCATATTTTCGGCTGTTGCCTTCGCCGTTGGGCTTGCGTTGCAAGGCAGTCTGGGCAATTTTGCCAGCGGCGTGCTTATATTACTATTCCGACCCTACCGGGTGGGCGATCTAATATCAGTGGAAGATAAACTCGGCTATGTGACGGAAATACAGATTTTCAACACCATACTGACCACAGACCACGGTAAAAAAATCATTATCCCAAATGGTAAGATGACCGATGGCGCTATTGAAAACATCGAAAATGGCGTCGACGTACAGGTGGAAATCGCGCTGCTCGTCGACAGCAATACCAATCTTTCGGCTGTACGTGCAGCGGCCAATGCCGCGGCAGTACGCTGCCCCTGGCGGTTAGTTGAAAGAGAAACGGAAGTAGTGGTGAGCGGGCTCAGCCGGGATGATATGAAGGTTGAAATCGCATGGTGGACTACCGGAGCGCACTATATTCATACGCTTGATTACATGCATGAGGCCCTGAAAGAAGAATTTGCCGTACAGGGCATTCAATTGGCGAAAGAGCGGCGCAGGGAGAATGTTTGAATTTTAAAAGGTTACTGGTTAGAAGGTTTGAAGGTTACTGGTTGGAAGGTTACTGGTTAGACGCGTGAACCAGTAACCTTCCAACCAGTAACCTTCAAACCTTCCAACCAGTAACCTTCAAACAATTATTCCTCCTCATCATCCGTGCCCCGAACGGGGCCGACCTCCGGTATACTGGCGCTTTCGCCCGGTGTAGGATCGGCAAACGGCCGTTTGCCGATGATACTTTCCAGGTCGGCGCGTTTCAGCACTTCTTTTTCCAGAAGTGCTTTAGCCAGTGCATCAAGTTCTTTACGTTTATCGCGCAGGAGGTTTTTTGCCCGTTCGTACTGTTCGTCGATCATCGACTTCACCTCTATGTCGATCAGGTAGGCAGTTTGCTCGGAGAACGGCCGCTGATAACTTTCATTCAGCATGGAGTAGAATGATACATTGCCTACTTTTTCATTCATGCCGTAGTTGATAATCATATCGTACGACAGCCTTGTGATGTGGTCCAGGTCGCTTTGTGCCCCGGTACTGATTTTGTCGAATACGACCGATTCGGCAGCGCGACCGCCAAGGGTCATACAAATATCGTCGAGCAGTTTTTCCTTGCGGGTGATATATTGCTCTTTGGGCAGATACTGTGCATAGCCGAGCGCAGCCAGTCCACGGGGTACAATGGTCACTTTTACCAGCGGATGGGCATGTTCAAGGAACCAGCCGCACAAGGCGTGGCCGGCTTCATGATAAGCGATAATTTGTTTTTCCTCCG
Source organism: Bacteroidota bacterium (assembly GCA_963169325.1). Lineage (GTDB taxonomy): Bacteria > Bacteroidota > Bacteroidia > Chitinophagales > Saprospiraceae > M3007. The sequence continues at coordinate 18,971 of CAUJEY010000167.1, read as the reverse complement.
GGCTGATGATTTTGTTTTTCTTCTCCAGACCGCCGATTACTTTATCGAGGGCGTAGTTGAAATCGTCGAGATCCACGGCTTTTTTGTTGCGGCGGGCGGCAATCAATGCGGCCTCGTTGCATACGTTGGCGATGTCGGCGCCCACGAAGCCCGGGGTCATTTCGGCCAGGGCGTCGGGGGTGACATCGGGGCCGACTTTGATATTTTTCAGGTGTACATTGAAAATCTGGGCCCGGCCTTTCAGGTCGGGCCGGCCGATACCGATCTGCCGGTCGAAACGACCCGGACGCATCAGCGCCTGGTCGAGGATATCGGGCCGGTTGGTAGCGGCCATAAGGATGACCCCTTTGTCGGTTGGGAAACCGTCCATTTCCACGAGGAGTTGGTTGAGCGTGTTTTCCCGTTCGTCGTTGCCGCCCTGTATGGCGCCACGTCCGCGAGCGCGACCGATAGCATCAATTTCATCGATAAAAATGATACAAGGTGCTTTCTCGCGGGCCTGCCGGAACAGGTCGCGGACGCGTGAAGCGCCCACACCCACGAACATTTCCACAAAATCGGATCCTGAAATAGAAAAGAACGGTACGCCGGCTTCTCCTGCCACGGCTTTCGCCAGCAGCGTTTTACCCGTACCGGGCGGTCCGACCAACAGTACGCCTTTGGGTATTTTACCGCCCAGCGTGGTGTATTTTTTTGGATTTTTCAGAAAATCCACGATTTCCATCACTTCTTCTTTTGCTTCATCCAAACCGGCCACATCGGTGAACGTGATATTTACCTTGGCGTTGTTGTCGAACAAGGTCGCTTTCGATTTGCCGATATTGAAAATTTGCGAACCCGGGCCGCCACCGCCACCGCCCATACGCCGCAGGATAAAAATCCAAAGGCCCATCAACAGGAGCAGGGGAATCAGATACGTAACAATCGTACCGGTCCAGTTTGTTTCGGTAATATAACGCTCGCTGATAAGAGGCTTTTTTTCCTTCGCCAGGCTTTCATTAAGGGCAGTAAGTTTTCGGCCCAATACATCCGGCGTACCGATGTCGAAGGAGACGAACATCTGATCCGCTTTGAAACCCCAGGATTGTTTGTCGGGCTGGCAGTCTGCGTTTTTATCCTCGATATGAAACAAAGAGAAGTATTTGCACAAACTATCTTTTTTAATGTAGGCGCGGGCGGTTTCTTTATTGACGACTTCCAGTTTTTCGATGTCACCGGCCCGCACCATGCGCTCAAAGTCGGCCCATGATGTGGTAGGTGGCGTCACAAACATTCTGGACAGTTGAAGCCCGAGCAATGCCAGTACGATCAGGACGTAAATCCAGGTAAAGCTAAAGCGCGGCATGTTATCGCCGCCGCTATTGTTGTTATCATCTTCGCGTGGTGGGCGCTGATCGTCGAGTTCGTCGTCGCGCTTACGCTGTTCTTTGCTCATAATTCTTTTGTGTGTTGTATGGCGTTGTGTTGTGGGGCGTCCCGAATTCTCGGGATTAATTCGCCTGCACTGCGGGTGAATTTTTAACCCACCTGCACTGCGGGCGAATTAATCCCGAGAATTCGGGACGCCCCACAACACTTTTGTTTTATCAAGGTTGAGTGGGCATGATCAAACTTCTGCAAATTCGGTCGACTCTGCATCACTCCAAAGTTGTTCCAGCTCATAAAACTGTCGTGTTTCCGGGTAAAAAACATGTACAACCGTATTAAAATAATCCATCAAAACCCAACGGGCATTGGTTGAACCTTCGGTGTGTGATGGCGTGGTGTACACATCTTCTTTCACCTTTTTATAAATGCTGTCGGAAATTGCCTTTATGTGGGTACTGGAATCCCCTTCGCAAATAATAAAAAAATCTGCCGGGGCATCTTCAAGGCGCCGCAGGTCTAATTGAATTATATTTTTACCTTTTTTATCCCGGATGCCTTCAATGATCGCATGATTGAGATTTTCGGTGTCGAGGTCGCGGGGTTTAGACCGCCGTAATGTTGTCAGATTCAAACGTTTGAAATTTTGTAAAGTTGAATATTGATCGGCAATTGAAATCAATTTCGGATATTTTTCCCGATAGTACTAATCCGAGCCGGCATAAAAGTACGGAACTTTACGAGCGCTGGCAAAGGAAGAGCCTTTTGTAGCGGGTAAAATGTTCCAAAGCGTATGAAAAACACACTTTTTACCGGAAAAGTTTACTACCGTTTCGACGAACTTCCTTCCACAAACGATTATGCCCGGGATTTACTGGCAAAAAGCAGACCATCTGAGGGTACGGTCGTCCGGGCTGACAGCCAGTCAGCCGGGCGCGGACAATTTGGCAGTAAATGGCTAACAGAACCTGGTGTTAACCTCACCTTAAGTGTGATTTTATACCCCAACTGGTTAAAAATAACGGATCAATTCCGGCTGAGCGAAGCAGTAGCCCTGGCCCTCTTAGACACCGTCAACCGTCTACCGTCTACCGTCAACCGTCAACCGTCCACCATCAAATGGCCCAATGATATTTACCTTGGCGACCGCAAAACGGCGGGCATTCTCATTCAAAATACCCTCACCGGAAATCACCTGGAAACGTCGATTGTGGGTATCGGATTAAATGTGAACCAAACGGCATTTCCGCCCGAGATACCAAACGCCACTTCCCTGTGCTTGGCCACTGGACGTACCTTCGACCTGGAAGCGGTTGCTGAAACGTTGTTCGAATGTTTGGAACGCCGTTACCTTCAACTGAAGGCCGGCCAGACGGAAATCCTGAGGGCCGAATACCGCGAACACCTGCTCGGTCTCGGCGCGTTGCGGAATTTTGCCCGGCCGGATGGCAGCGTTTTTTCGGGCACTATTCAAGGCGTTCAGGGGGATGGCCGCCTGGAAATTCTTGGCAGCCATGGCTTGGAACTGTTCGATATAAAGGCAATTCAAATGTTGCAGGCATAAAAATCAGTCATTTATAAACGCATTATTTACAAAACAATGTCGCAAAGAAAAAAGCCTGTTTCGGCTAAAAAACCGGCCATGCCGGCGGAAATTGATGATATCGGCCGGCGGTATCAAACCGTTCTGTGGCTGATTTTTTTTGCCGGCTCTTTATTTTTTCTTCCGCAGTGTCTGGACCGGTACCTTATCTCCCGGTTCTTTTTTATATCCGCCGTGTTATTGGGCGCTGCGGTTTGGTTATGGCACGTGTGGCGCGAGCAGGCAGACTGGCGTTTTCATGGATTCGATCTGTTATTATTGGCCTGGTACGGCATGAACGCGCTTTCGGTATCGTGGGCCTTCAGTTGGTCGGAAGGGGTGTTTTATACCCAAAAAGTGCTGCTGCTGTTCGGGGTGTACTGGCTGGCACGGCAGGCTTTGTTGCACGATGAAGCGAGCGTCCGGCGCACCATGGCTACCATAACCAGTGCACTCACCATCGTGGTTTCCGTGCTGTTGACGATTCAGGTAGGCATGGCCATGAGTGAGCACGGGTTGGACAATCAGCATTTATATGATTATGCCTCCGGCGCATTCGGCCACAAAAGTCTGGCGGCTGATTTTTTATTCTTTTTGTTGATTTTTCATTTTTTATTTAAAGATGAATTTAAACAAAAAAGCCTCTTTTGGGGGGCCGTCGGGGTATTGTTTTTGCTGCTGTTGGTATTACAAACCCGCACGGTGTACTTGGCCGTTATTGCAGGTCTGATGCTTTATTTGCCATTGCGGGCCTGGCTGGAACCCGGTTTTCGATCTGTTTTTTTCAAAAAAATGTTGCCACTTGGTGTTCTGGGTATCGGATTGTTAGCCGCGCTGCTCTTTTGGAAGGGCCAGGGTAGCACGTTGGCCGAGCGCCTGAACCCGGCTACTTATTTAGAGAGCGCATCGGCAAACGAACGGCGGTTCGTTTGGGCCAAAACCGATTTGCTGAACGAAGAACACTTCTGGTTGGGCGTGGGCAATGGCAGCTGGAAATTTTGGTTCCCGTCGAAAAAGATCGAAGGGGCTTTCCGTTTGCAGGAGCAGGGTATCGTGTTCACCCGGGTACACAACGATTATCTGGAAATCCGGGCTGAAATGGGGCTTATCGGGTTTATTTTGTTTGCAGCTCTGTTTGTCGCGGCTTTTATGGCCGCCGCCGCTGCGGTTTGGCGAACCACCGATGCACACCGAAGGCACGACCTGCTGGTACTTTCAGCGGGTCTGGCGGGGTATTGTATCATTCAATATTTTGATTTTCCCCGCGAGCGTATTGAGTTGCAGGCGATTCTTGGTTTGCTTTTCGCGTACATAGCCTGGTGTTCCCGATCAGTATGGGCAGGGCTGCCGGGCATATCCATACGACGGTATTCAACACTCATTTTATCGCTAATGGTTGCAGGGCTGGCCTTTAACCTGGTGTTGGGCTGGCAACGAATCAAAGGCGAAATACATACTGTGGCAGTGTTGGAAGCCCATTCGCGGGGCAATTTCCCGGTCGCACAACTCGAAGCCGCCGCCGCCAGTAATACTTTTTATGAATACAACGACGTGACCATTCCGCTCCAATGGTTCGAAGGAATCGCTTTTTACCAAATGAACCGGGTAGCCGAATCAGTAGCTGCCTTTGAAGTTGCCTACCGCCTCAATCCCTGGGCGTTTCAGGTCATCAACAATTATGCCTCCGCGCTTGTGCGCGCCGGCAAATACCGTGAAGCCGTTCCACTGTTCGAACAGGCGTTGACCATCAACCCGCGCTACGACGAAGGTAAATTTAACCTCGCTTATGCCTGGTACGTACTGGGTGACCCTGGCAAAGCCACGACATGGCTAAACCGGGTGGACACCATCCCAAATCCACAGACGGAAGGAGACCGGATTAAAAACCAACAGGTGCTGACACGAAAGGCTGAATTTAGCAAAGCAATGGATAATAATATTTTGAATAAAAGATAATGCCATGTATCTATCCGGGTTTCCTGTCGTTAACAGAATAAAAATATTTTTTTGAACACCCTGAATTCCAAAACATCCGGGTGCGGGTAAAATGCCATTTGTTAATATTTGTCACTTTTCGGCGAAAGGTGCTGCCGAAGACACTCTTCCTGGAATTAAGGCACTATTTTCGCTGGCACTTTTGGAGAAAAGGAAATAAAATTTTTGCCAAACCGGCTCCCAACGCCTACGGGCTACAACCGATTGCGTTTTATTTATGCAATTTTGTAAAAACAATTGTTGCGATGCGCCTGCTCAGTTTATTGATTTGCCTGTTGGCGCCGTTGTGGGGAACCAAATCCAACGGCTATATTGACCCACCTGCCGCTACCCTGCAGGGGATCGACGTATCGCATTATCAGCAAAAAATTGATTGGGAAAGTGTGACGTCGACCTACGACCTACACTTCGCGTTTGTAAAAGCTACGGAAGGCAGCGATTTCAGGGATAGTATGTTTTGTCAGAATTGGGAAACACTGCATAAGTTGGGCGTTCGCCGCGGCGCCTACCATTTTTTCCGGCCCTACGGATGCGGTTACGAACAGGCGCTTCATTTTTTGCAAACCGTAGAATTGGAACCCGGCGACCTCGCCCCGGTACTCGACCTGGAGACCACCGATAATATGCCGCCGGAAATTATGCTGGAAGAAGTGCGCGTGTGGCTCCAAACGGTGGAACGTAGTCTCAATGTTCGGCCGATCATTTACACCAACCAAAATTTTTACGAAAGATATCTCTCCGGCATTTTCGATAACCACCCGCTCTGGATTGCCCGGTATTCCGAAACAGCGCCAGAGTTAAGCGGGGCTGCACGCTGGAATTTCTGGCAATATTCCAACGAAGGTTGCGTGGACGGCATCCCACACAAGGTAGACCTCAACGTCTTCCGCGGCACCCCACAAATGCTCGACCGCCTGTGCTGGTTCCCGTCCGAATCGCTGTCGATGCCTATGGATCCCGCAGCAGCACCTTGAATAATGTGGTCAATGTGATTAATGAGATTAATGAGATCAATGGGCGAGAGCGGCAGGGGTCGAACCTGAAACCTCTGGTGTTGGAGACCAGCGCTCTGCCAGTTGAGCTACACTCCCGAATAAATTGTTGCAAAGGCCTTCCGGCGCCTGTCTGTTAATTCTACTACGCTGGGGTGGCGCCCGGGGCTCGAACCCTGTTCTCCGCGGTCACAACGCGGTGTTTTACCCGTTAAACTAAACCCACCATTTTAGACTTGTTAGAGCAAGTAGCCGGATTCGAACCGGCGCCTTCCCGTCGGAAGCGGGATACTCTGCCACTGAGCTATACTCGCCATTCAATGTAGGCAGGTCTACCATAAGGGTTTTCGGGGTTTATCCCAAATTGCCTGCCCACACCTTCTTGTGCCCCGGGAGGGATTCGAACCCCCACTGTTCCCGTTCTGAACGGGATGCCTCCTTCCGGTTGGGCTACCTGGGCGATTAAATTTGAAGGTTTCTGGTTTGAGGGTTTTGAGGTTTCTGGTTTGAAGGTTTCTGGTTTGAAAGTTAGAGGTTACTGGTTTGCCGTCCCCCAGAATCATCTAACCTTCAAACCCTCAAACCAGAAACCTCTAAACCCCCAAACCTAATAGAAGTCGCGCAGGGATTTGAACCCTGATCCCCGGCTTCGTAGACCGGAATCCTTGTCCGTTGAACGACACGACTGTTACAAAAAAAAGATTCGGGAAAAAGACGGCTACTCCTGGCAGCCGCGGCCGACGCTTAGAAGTGCATCGGATGTCTGGCAGGTGTTAAGCAACTTTCGGGTGGACGGCACAATGGCGCCAACCTCGCCCCGATAGCATCGTATGCCGGTCGGTGGGTCGTAAATCGCAGTATGGAAGAAACGGTGCCATGTCGTTTTGAAGAAAATGAAGCATTTTGCTTCTGTGTTCAGCGACTAAACCAAAAGGACGGAACGAATAGTTCCGGGTTGTAAAATTATTTTTACCGGGAGGTTATTTGCCCCCGATACAATTGCTGTTCATACAACAACCACACCGCGCCATCGGCAGTACTCAGGTATTGGTTATCCGCTTTCTGTAAATCCAGGCTGCGTTTTTTCTTGTTGGACAACTTGAACCGTGCTTTTTTGCCGCCGGCAAAGGATAACTCAAATATCCGCGACTCCACATCCTTGAGATTTGGATAGAGAATTTTATAATCAAAAACGTCACGGGCAACATAAGTCAGTTTGTTTTTTCCGTCGAGGATATTTCCTTTTTCCATATCCGCTTCCGGATTTAATCGTGCCTGCCGCAGTCCGAATTTTGTGATAAACGGCTCCGCTTCCTCCGGGCTACGGAGGTGCCAGGCTTCATTCTTTCCTGTATTCATCTCCAGCATCAATAAATGAACCTTGGTGATGGCATCATAGCGGACATGCACGCTCCGGCTTTTCCGAATGGCATTTTGTAAGGCCTCCTCGTAGGCGTCGTCTTGTTCGTCGTAGGTGAGCTGGTCGAATTTCTTTTTCGTAAGAAAGTTTTCAAAACCAAGTTGCCGCCACTGCCGCACTACTTGCATCGAGGCTGGGTCTACGGATTTGAGGTCTGTTGCCAGCATTACAGTCAACAGGCCGTCGTCTTCCCACCAAAACACAGGACGGAGCGCCCACCGGCAGCCAGGTAACTCGATTTTGGCCTGCACCCGGCCTGCCGGATCGAGACGCAGGATTTGATATGGCATACTTTCCAGTGTACCGGCCACGCCAAAAGCCAACACGAATACGTTTTGTTTGTTGGGCGCCAGGATAAATGTCTGTGCGAAAAAACCACTGTCCATAGGCATCGGCTCTGCCCGGCAGGCGGGATTGTCTGTTTGGGGAAAATGGGCGAGATCCGGGAACTGTTCCTTGCTTTTGGAACTTTTACCACAGCCGAACAGTAAGGAAAGCAAAGACATGAGCAGGATTTTGTTGAACATCACGGGGGCGTTTTTGCCCTGCAATATTATATTTTTGCCCTGGAAAATTCACGCAGAAACATATATCCGTCCATGGAAGCATACGGCGCTATTCTCAATCTTGTCATTCCCGTTTTTTTTCTGTTGTATTTTATCGAAAAGATCGTCGCCTGGCGGCGCGGCGCGCAAGTGATCCGCGGGCTGGACAGCGTATCCAGTTTCAGTTCGGGCATCACCAATGTGGTGAAAGACGTGCTGGGACTGAGCGTGGGCATACTGAGCTACCAGTGGCTGGTGGGAAAAGTGGCGCTGGTGCATATGGAGGCCACCTGGTTGGTGTACGCAGTGGCATTTATTATGGTCGATTTTCAGGGCTACTGGGTACACCGCTGGAGCCATGAGATCAATTTCCTGTGGAACCGGCATATTATCCACCACAGCAGCGAAGAGTTCAACCTGTCCTGCGCCCTTCGGCAGTCGATATCCACTTTTGTCAATTATTTCACCTTTTTGTTGTTGCCTGCCGCATTGCTGGGTGTGCCGGGCCAGGTGATCGCCGTCATTGGGCCGCTGCACCTGTTTTTGCAATATTGGTATCACACGCGGCTTATCGGCAAAATGGGTTGGCTCGAACACGTCATCGTCACCCCCTCGCACCACCGCGTACACCACGCCATCAACCCCGAGTATATGGACAAAAACTACGGGCAGGTCTTCATTTTCTGGGATAAATGGTTCGGCTCTTTCCAGGAAGAAATGCCCGCGGTGCCACCCGTGTACGGCGTAAAACGCCCGGTACACACCTGGAATCCTTTCAAAATAAACTTTCAGCATTTCTGGCTGATGTTCACCGATGCCTGGCGTGCCCGCAGCTGGTGGGACAAATTGCGCCTGTGGTTTATGCCCACCGGCTGGCGCCCGGCCGACGTACAGGCCCGCTACCCCATAACCGGCATCACAGATGTTTATCATTTTGAAAAATACGATACCCCCGCCTCGCCCGTGCTGGTGACCTGGTCGTGGATGCAGATGTTTTTCAATTATTTCCTGCTGATCTATTTCTTTGCCTATATCGGAAAAATTGGCTCGCCGGGTATTTTCCTGTACGGTGCGTTCATTTTCGCCTCAATTTATGCTTACACGGAACTGATGGACCTCAATCGAAAAGCGCAAGTCTTTGAAATCATCAAGTCGGCATGGGGGATTTACCTGATCTGGCAGTCCGGCGGCGACTGGTTCGGGGCAAAGGCGAACGTAGGGGCGTGGTATGTTTATGCGGTGGGCGCCTGGTGCGTTTTATCGGCGGGCGTAGTGGTGTGGTTGGCGGAGTGGGAGGTGACAAAAGATAACAGTGTGTCTTCCTGGCACGGCACAGAAGCCTGAAGCATCAATCTCCCAGGTCTCTGCAAAAAAACGGTTTGGGATTCATCATATATCATTCGTCGTCTACTTAACGTTTCCACAATATGCTGCGCCCGATTCTGTCCGTTGTCCTGTTTCTCCTGTTTTACGCCCTCCACGCACAAGACGGTTCTGAAAAACTAAAAGGCCTGTTGTGGGAAATCTCGGGTCACGGACTCGGGCGACCGGGTTACTTGTATGGCACCATGCACGTTCCGGAAAAATTAGCCTTCAACCTGAGCGACTCGTTTTTTGTCGCGCTCAGGCAGTCCGATATCGTGGCACTGGAAACCGACCATGATCAGTGGCAGGCATTTACTGAAATGCTGGAAGGACAGGAAAACGAACTTTTTGGCCAGGGTGTATTTGATTTGTCCGACACCCGGTACGCCACGCAGGCCGACTTATACCATGACCTTTTTTCGTTTCCCACACCGGAAAACGCTTTGCTTGGCGCTATTTTGTCGGCTAAACCACGCATGACCAACGAGTTTCTTTACCGCTCCAACCAGTACCGGCAGGATTACGAAGAAGACACTTACCTCGATTTGTTTATTTTTCAGGCCGGACGAAAATTAGGAAAAAAGGTGATCGGTTTGGAAACCATGGAAGGTAGTTATGAAGCGTATGTGCGGGCCCAAATGCCCGACGAGGAGGAGGAAGAGGAGGAGGATCAACGCTATTATCCCGGCCGGTTCGGCGGTGTCAGCATCGACGAAGCGTACCGCGACCAGGACCTCTCCCTGCTCGACTCGTTGAATAAAATGATGCGACCGGGTAAAAATTTCCAGCGCTGGATGCAGGACGAACGTAATCTGCTGATGACCCATCAGATCGACTCCATTCTACAAAGTGGGACCGTGCTTTTTTCAGCGGTCGGCGCCGCTCATCTGCCTGGCGAAATGGGTCTTATTAAAATGCTGCGCGAAAAAGGATATGCCCTGCGACCGGTGCAATTCAGCACCCAAAACAGCAAGTTGGTAAAAGACTCCATCGACGCCCTGCGCTATTCCGTGCAGTTTTCCAGGCAATGGGCGCCCGATTCCACCTGGTCGGTGGAAGCCCCCGGGAAGTTTTACCAGACGATGGAAGCCCAGGGACTCGAGCAACAACTCTGCGCCGACATGGGCAACGGCGCGTATTATGCCGTGTATCAGCTTCCCACCTACGGCCTTTGGAACGGCCAAAATCCCGACTATATCGCCGGGCGAATCGACAGCCTGATTTATGAAAAAATACCGGGAAAAATCCAGGAGCGCAAACACCTGACACACCCGTTTCCCGGACATGAAATTACGACCCGTACCCGCCGGGGAGATGTCATGCGCTACAAAATATTTGTCGGGCCCATGAACGTTTTCCTGTTTGCCACCGGCGGCAACGGCGATTATGCTTTGGGTAATGAAGGCTCCCGATTTATGAACAGTATCCGGTTTTCGACGTCAATATCCGGCGCAGCGCAGCAGCCGTTTACCGTGAGTCCGCCGCAAGGCGGGTTTAGCGTTCGTTTCCCGGAGGCGCCTTTCCTCAATACGACCGGCAACAAAAAAGCCGGCCCCTGCCTGGTGGCCGCCACCGAACCGACCGACAGTGCATTTTATTTGCTGTACCGCGCCGATTTTCACGACTGGCAATACATCGAAGAGGATTCGTTCGAGCTGAATATCATCGGCGAAAAAATAGCAGCCGAATTCACCAAACAACCGCCGGTGATCCGACAGGTGGCCGAAAAACCGTTTCCCGTTCAGGATGTTTCTTTTCGGTCCGACCGCGACAGTGCTTTCTATTTTTTACGTCTGGTGATCGATGGGCCACGTTATTTCCTGCTGGGATGCCGTAAGTGGACGGATGAAGCGCCACTACCTTTTTTTGAATCTTTTACCATCGCCCCCTTCCGATACCCGGAAGGTTGGCAGGATATTTCGGACACCACGCTAATGTTTCGAGCCAAGGTACCGGTAGCCGCCGTGGAGCCTGTCCCGCCCTTTGTGATTAAATTAAGGCGAATCATCGAGGAGGGGCTCCTGAAAAGTGAAATGGGAAACAAAATGCCCGAAATGAAAACCGGGGTAAATACCCGTTTCCTGAAACTGGCACGGCAAGGCGAGGAAATTTTGGTGATGGCCAAAGGGTTACAAAAGGGGCAAACATTGGTTGCCATTGACTCGTTTCAAACACTTTCGGAAGCACAACTGACGAATGATCACCAATTGGTTCTGCGAGAAGCGCATTGGGAGTTGAACGATCCACAGCGGTTAACCGGCAATTTCCTGCTGGAAGACACCAACAGTATCCGCGCGATCCGCGCCCGCATGGTCGTGACGCCGGGCCGGATATATACGCTGGCCGCAACCGTTCAATTCGGTTTGCAGGAAAGTGAATTCATACGTACCCTGTTTAGCAGTTTTACGCCGACAGATACGACTACCGGCACCCTGCCTTTTGGCCGGCGCAACCGCGAATACCTGCAACTTATTTACGCAACGGACAGTCTTGTTCGCGAAGGGGCCTTGAGAGAACTGCTATCCGCGTGGCAACACTTTGACTCGTCGGATTATCCGGCCCTGCGGGCAGCTATCGAACATCCTGAATTTGGCAAACTCCGCTACAATTACCGCGCGGCGTTGATATCTGCACTCGGCGACGCCCAACCCACTGAGGCGTTGCAATACCTGCAAGACTTTTTCGACCGCCATCCCGATTCTGTACGCTACCGACAAACGATACTGAGAGCCATGGCAAATATTCGGAGTCGCCCGGCTTATGAGGCCCTGGTACAGCGTCTGAATCAGGAAGCAGTCTACCTGACTCCATTCGTCCGGGGAGACCTCTTCCATGCGCTAAAAGATACGCTGGAACTAACGGCAAAAATTTTTCGAAAAATTTTACCGCTGTTTGAGCAGCAGTCTTATCGCGACGAGGTGCTCGATTTAATCGAACTCCTGGTCTACAAAAAACTGATGCAGCCGAAAGAATATGCCCGTCTGGTACCGTTACTGCGGCAGGAAACGGCTATACTGCTCAGTCAGGTACAGCTACAGGCGCAATCCAAAGGAGAAGATATCCAGGATAGCTATTCGTATGAATATGGCTATTTTGATGGAATTCACCGGAATAAGCATGGCAAAATTGAGCAACGGCTGCGGATACTGGCTCCATTTTCCCGGAAGGATGCCGGTGTAAATCAACTGTTCCGGCAGGCTACCCGTAGTCCGGAAAAAACCATTCAGGTAACGTCATGGTGTTATTTGCAGCAATATGGCACATCGGTTGCATTAGATACCCTTCGGCCATTTGTTGAGAACGACTTTACCCGCATCCACCTATACCGGCAGCTGGCTGAAGCCGGGCAAACGGCAGTTTATGCTGCGTGGTTCAAGGACACCATTGCCCTTGCCCGTTCGATACTGGTGGAAGAAGCCGGAGACCAAATCAAAGAGCAGGACTCCATACGGTTCCGCAGCGCTCATCCGGCCAAACGATGGAACAACCCCGCCGTGCTGTACTTCTTTGAGATAAAAAGGAAAAAAGAGGAAAAGTGGATACTGGCAAGTCTCCGGTTACCGGCTAACGCCTATATGTTCGGTGCCAACCCGGCTAATACCGATTCAAAAAAAGATTACCTGAGGTTTCAGAGCCAGCCGGAAGTAAATATTTTACCCGAACTGTCCGAAACGGAAAAAGAAGAATATATCCAGAAAAAAATCGGTGAAAACCGGTTTGCCAACCGCGCGCGATACCGGGTAGTGCGGGGCAGCGGGTGGGAATAAATATATTTCCCACCTTCAAAGTCTACTCTTGTTTTTGCGGCAACGCCAGTTGTCGTATAGGTGGCAGTTTGATCGTTTTCACATTTACGCCGGCGCGCTCGGCTGCTTTGATTGTGGCAACGGCTTTGGCGGTATCGCCGTTATGCAAGTGTGCTTCCGCGGCCACTTCCACCGCCTTCCTATTGTCGGGGGCATTTTTAAGTACCTGGGTTGCATATTTAAGGGCTTTGGTATTATCGCCGAGCCCAAGATTTGCCTTTGCAGCGTCGACCAAGTTCACATTTTCAGGGCGTTTGGCAGCCATACGCTCCATCACATCCCGTCTTTTGGTGAGGGCTTTTGTGCTGTCGGTGATCTCCCGCGTTTTGTTGTCCAGCCAGGTACCATCTGCGGCGCCCGGGCGAAGTGTTTCAATTTCGATGCGCGCTTTTTCGGGTTGTCCGCTTTTCAAAAATGCTTCGACGCGCGCTTTTTGCAGGTCGGGCGTGGTAGATTGAGGATTAACCGATTGCGCCGCTTCGAGATCGCGGGCAGCGCCGGAGTAATCCTTTTTTTTCAGCAACAATGCGCCACGTTTGGTGAGTGCGAGGGAGTGATTCGGGTCTTGTGACAGGACTTTATCGTACTGGGCAATGGCTTTATCCGTTTCGTTTTCCTGAATATAATAATCGGCCAGGACCAAACTGGTGGCAGTATCAATAGCTGCCGCAACATCGCCATTCATTTTTGGATCGTCGATTGGATCGAGCTCCGCAAGAATATTGGCGGCAAGATGTACCTGCATCTGATTGGCCAATACCATATACAACAGCCTGGTGACCGCTTTCACATCGTGCGTCCAGCTTGCCTCTTTCGTCACGGCGAGCAGGTTGCTGATCGTAGTGTCGCCGGCATAACGCACCCCGCCGGCGTCGAGCAGGCGATAGCGCACGTCCAGAATATATTCCTTGCCGGTGGATTGCTGGACTTTTCCCCAAACGAGCATTTGCGCGTTGCAATTCCGGGCAATCTCCACGGCCCGGGCGGAATTGGGGTAGTCCGCCTCGATATCAAAATTCTTGTGGACGTCGGCCAGAGCCTTTACGCGCAATCCGGGCGTCTTTTCGATCAGGTCGTTCAGGCCGTCCATGATATCAAACTCCGGTTCTGCTTCTTTCGTTTTTCCGGTTTGTTTGAAAGGTAGGATCAGTACTTTCAGTTCGGCTGTTTCGCTAAATTGGGGGCATTCCTCCTTTTTACCGCCCAGCAATTTCCAAATCAGGATGGCTGCGGTGAGGGCAACAATACCGCCGGCAAGGTAATAGCGCCAGGCTTTGGAGCTGGTGGGTTTAATATCTTCTTCAAAAGCCACTTTTCCCGTTTCCAGCTGGCGGATCAATTGTAAAGCTTTGTCGGTCAGTTGATTCGTAGTAAGGCGGGCATCGTCGGGCGGAATGATCCCTTTGAGCGTCTGCGCCTTCAGTTGGTACAAGTCGGCCTGATTAACGCGGGCGATATGGGCTAATTCGGCATAATGCGCGTACGCATCGAGCAATTTCACCAATTGCTCATAGGCCTCTTCCAGGTTGCCCTGGCTGATAAGTTGTTTGATCGCGCTCAGCGCTTGAGGTGACAGTTGCATAGAAGGCAGGTTAATGCGGTCATTAACGTCTGCAAAGGTTAAATAATTTTTTAAAACGACGTTATAGTTTGTTTAAAAACGACAGATAATCAAGAGTTTAGATGTGCAAGATACACTTATAGCGCCGCTTCCGGGGTTGAACGCGTAAGGATAGCCTTTACAATACTCCCAAACGCTATGGCCGCGGCTATTGCCACCAGCAGAAAGCCAAGTGCCGGAATCCAGGCAATGATTCTCAAACCCAGCAGGATACCGACACCCGCCAGGATATGCTGCCCTTTGGTCCAACTCAGCCCACGGTACTGTTCCCAGGCGTAGGCGCCGACGGTGGCCGTCAGGGAATAGGCAAACCCCAGGGTAAAGCCATAAAAGAACAACGCGAAAAGGCCGATCGGAATACCAATAACTGTGATAAATAACAAAATAACCGCTACCGGCAGACCAATAATATAGAGTACGCCGGTTCCGAACCGGTTCAGCCATTGGCTGGGAAGGTCGCGGACCGTCCGTTTAAAAAATTGATCGAACAGGAGAACCAAAATAGCAATCATCGAAATGCCGGCCAGCAGGCGATACAGGAAAAACGCAGAAAATGCCTGCACGAACCAGTTTTTCTTGTACTGTCCCATATCTTGTTGCAACGATTCGTCGAAAGTAGCACGCGCCCCGCTGCGTAAGTACCGGGCCATATCCACCTCGCCGCTTTTTTGCCAATACCGCACCTCCTGGTAAAATTCGGCGTTCGGCCCCAAGCGGAGTGTTTCAGCGGCGAATTTGCACGGCCCGCGGAAAATGCCATTGAGCATGACGTCGCCGCCCCGGATTTCGGCATCTTTTTCGGCAGTTCCGTTGAACTCAATTTCGCCGCCGGCTACCACCACGGACCCCAGCACGCGGCCGTACATGCGTACCCGGCCGCCGCCAACCACGAGATCGCCATAGATGACCGCGTCGGGACCGATTTCCAGTTCGCCGCAGCCCATCAATACGTCGCCCAGTACGTTTCCGCGGAGTGTCACTGTTCCGCCGCCGCATCGCAGGTCTTCCCCGATGACACCGTTGATGTGAATACGTCCACCGCCGACAATCAGGTCGCGCCGGATGGTGTCCATTACCCACATTTCACCGGCGCCGGCACTGACATCGCCGTTGACGACGGCCGCAATCGTGATTTGCCCCGCGCCGGCATACACGTTGCCCTCAACAGGGTTGCTGATCCGCACTGATTCGCCGGTCAGAATAGTGGCGGAATAGGCCGGCCCCACCCATAAGAGCAGGCTTAGGAAAAAGATTGAATTGATTGTTATTGCTTTCATGGTATGCATTGTTAACATGGTAATTTAAGTAACATTTCGCCCTGTGCATCAAACTTGCCTTCCTTTGGAGCGTTGACGCACAGGGGAAAAGGTCAAACAACTTAGAGCGTGTTTAAAATTTAGTCGCTGGGCTACGGACGGCCAATTTTATTTCTCTCTTCGTTAAAATTTTCGCCGTAGGCACCCAGCTACGGCTGCAAATTTTGCCTCAATAGAAATAAAATTTGCTCGCCCTCGCTCCAGCACTAAAATTTAAACACGCTCTTAGATTAATTACCCACCCCGCTGTTTTTCTGTTTTTGGCGCTGCTTGCGGTTTAGTCTGTCTGGGCGTTTCCTTACGTTGTGCCGGGGCCGTTTGTTTGGGTTGAGGCGCCGGGGCGCGTTCTGTTTTCGGCTGTGTTCGTGCAGGTTCCTGCCACTTATCGCGGTGGTACTCCTTGGCTTCGTCGACGGCGGGCTTTTGCGGCCGGGTGGCGGGGCGTTCGGGGCGTTGTGCCGGTTCGGTCGGTTGCGTCGGTTTGGCTTTATCGGCAGGTTCGCGGCCCGGCTGCGTGGGAAGTGTTTTGGGTTTTTCAGGCTGGTTGGTGCGCGGTACCCGGGCCGGAGCCGGCTCCGGTTTTACAGGTTCCTTAGGCGGCGCCCAATCGGAGCGCTGACGATCCTGCTCTGTGCGTTCGCGTTGAATTTCCGTTTTCGCCTGTGCGCGGGATTTTTCCATCTCGGGGTACTGGCGGCCATTTTTTTCCAGGTATTTTTCCGGTGTAAGCGCATTGGCGGGGTTTTTCGCATTGTATTGCTGACGCCCGTTTTCGAAGCGGGCGTATTCGCGCAGGCGTTCGGGCAAGCGGGCTTTATCGTTCAGCCAGGTGTCGGAAATAATATCCCGGTTTTGGTTGCGCCATTCCCCGACGCCCATGGTGATAGTAGTCCCCGAACGGCGATGGCCGTAGTAGTGGTTGACGAAATGTGTCGATAAGCGGTTGTACCGGTTGTGGTGATGCGGATGCCAAAAGTACCAGTGCATGAAGTGGTAAGAGGGCATATAAATGATCACGACCGATTGTTGATATGGGTAAAAACCCCAGTACCACCAGGATGGATAGGGCCGCCAGCAGGGCTGCGGCGCCCACCACGGATAGCCGAACCAATAGGGGTAGTTGTAATGGTAGTAGTTGTACTCCACCGCCGGCCGCGGCGCTTCATAATACAAGTCATCGTCGACGATGTCGTACAAATCATCAGTATAGCCGTATTCGGTGGCATATTCCCGGGCAGCAGACTGAAATTCGGAACGGGCTTGCGGATCATTTTCAACGTTTTTTTTCCAATTGTCCAGTTCATCCGCGTGTTCGCGGGCAACGGCCAGGCTCATGGAGTCCATTTTATGCAAAACCCAGGCAGGGTCTTCTTTGTACAAGTCGCCGACGAGCACGGTAAAGCGCAGGTCTTCGTTGAGAATATCCACTACCTCGGGCAGATCCAGCAGTTTTCGGAATGCCGCCTGAGCCGGCGCCGAATAGCCGGCGATGATTTGATCAAAAGTGCGCTGCGTGGTATTCATCAGGTTATCGATTTTGGCCAGGGTAGCTATTTGCCGCTCCGCCACGCCGAAAGCCTCGTCGCGTTTGGCCGCTGGCAACACCTCTAAAGCCTGGCGCATGGCGCTTTGATCATTTTGCCGCGACACCAGTGTGGCAATTAAACCGGGATAGCGCGTCAAATCGTAAAAAACGGTTTGTGTGCTGCGCGGAAAATCTTCGATCAGCGTACGAAAGGCCGCACTGGTTTTCTCCTGCGCGTTTTTCATTTTGATCAACACTTCCGGATATTTAGACGCCTCCAGAATGGCCAGACGGGCATCTTCCGGGTATAAAGCGAGCGCTTCGACGGATTTTTTGTTTTCTTCGGCCAACTGCCGAAGCAACGCCTTATCTGTTTGGCTCCATACGACCTGACTTGCGGCTAAAAGAGCAACAAAGAAAAAAAGGAGGGTACGCATAGCTATTGTTTTTATGTTGTGAATGGGTAATCAATATGCAAAGCTTTGCCTCTTATACAGGAACCGCGCAAGGGCGCGCGTCAGGAGAGTGGATGAGGATGGTCAGTGGGCGTCATTTATCGTCATTGGGCGTCATTAGGTCATTGGGGGGCATTTATCGTCATTGAATCATTGGATCATTATTTTCCTTATTTTTGTCCGAAAGAACCGTAAGCATGACCGCAGCCGCTTCCAAAACGATATTACCCTACTCTTATGCCGACCGGCTCGCCCTCGTATGTTTATGACGCGACTTTTTCTCTCCATTCTACTGGCAGGCCTGCTTTATTCAACGGCTTTTACTCAATCGGGCGCTGCATCCCAATCAAGTGCCACGCTCCGTTCCCTCGCTTTTGAATTTCAGGCCTACCCCACCGGTCTTATACCCGGCTTGCGATTCGACTATCTTTTTAAATCCCGCCATAGCCTGCACCTGCGCGCCGGCTATAACCGGGTGCGGCACGGCGATCTGGGCGTGCAGGACGACGAACGGGGCGACGGTTTCGGCGGCACACTCGGTTACCGCTATTATTTCCGCAAGGGCTGGTCCGGCTGGTTTGCCGGCCCGCGCGCCGATATATGGCGCAACAAATTAGACTGGCAGGATAAAGACGACAACGGCGTCGTGATTGGCGCCGGCACGAGCAAGATTGTGGTGCTGCAACCGACGGCCGAAGCCGGATATTTATTTCTATTGGGAAAAAGCCCCTGGTTTGTTGCGCCGTCCCTCGCTTTTGGCGTGGAAATCAATGTAAAAACCGAAGGGGCGCCCATGGGAGAGGGCACGATCCTGTTGTTGGGTGTTTGTGTGGGCAGGCGGTTTTAGAGCGTGTTTAAAATTTAGTCGCTGGGCTACGGACGGCCAATTTTATTTCTCTCTTCGTTAAAATTTTCGCCGTAGGCACCCGGCTACGGCTGCAAATTTTGCCTCAATAGAAATAAAATTTGCTCGCCCTCGCTCCA
>CAUJEY010000166.1 GCA_963169325.1 Bacteroidota bacterium | reverse complement strand
TCAGTTTCAATGGAACAATAACGGCACAACGGCCAAAATTGAAAATCTCGGGGTCGGAACATACCGGGCCACCATTACAGACGCCAAAGGATGCACTTTAGTGAGTCCTGTAGTGGTACTTACCGCCCCGCAAATGCTTGGCGTTACATTGGATACCCTTGCGCATGTCGGTTGCAGAGGCGATGCTACCGGGCTGATCGGCGTGAGCGTAATCGGTGCGGCAGGTAATATCACCACCACCTGGAATGCTATTCCCGATGATTTGACACTTTCCCATGCCCTGGCGGGCGTATATATTTTACAGGTAACAGATGGATTGTCTTGTTCCATCAAGGACACTTTTGTGATTCTGGAGCCAGAAGCCTCACTGGCCATCAGTGTACAGAGTACCAAAAACGCCCTGTGTGCCGGTGAACCCACAGGGAGTATCTCCATCCGGGTAAGCGGCGGTACTGCACCATACGAGTACGACTGGAGTAATGGCGCTCATACGCCGAACCTCCCGGCAGTTGTGGCCGGCACATACGGGTTGACCGTTATTGATGCCAATGGATGCAGTGTAGTTATGCCTCCGCTCAGCATCGGCGAGCCGCCTGCTATCGTAGTAGCGCCGGAGGTACATGATATCCCTTGTTTCGGCGTACTAACCGGCGATATTCTACTGACCGTAAGTGGCGGTATACCCCCGTACCAATACAACTGGAGTAACAGTAAAAAGACTCAAAATATCTTTGGCCTGGCAGCAGGAGCCTACACCGTAACGGTTCAGGATGCTACCGGTTGCGCCAACGTGCTGACCGATCTGACAGTCATTGACCGGAATATAAATTTCCTGCTGGAACCGCTGATTGTACAGCCGGTTTCGTGCAGTGGCGCCAACGACGGTAAAATTGCCGTCCGGGTGGTTAACGGTACCGGGCCGTATCAGTACGCCTGGTCGCCCCCCATTGGACTTCATCCCAACGTTCCGGTTGCCATGGATACGATTTCCAGCCTGAATGGCGGCGATTATTGGGTGACCGTTACGGATGCTGCCGGCTGTACGGCCGTTTCGGCGGCATTTAACGTGGAGGAAGCGCCGTCTTTACAATTAGTGGTCACGAATATCGCCGATATAATCTGCAAAGGAGATTCCACCGGGCAGGTATCCATCAACGTATCCGGCGGACTTCCGCCCTATAATTATCTGTGGAATAATAGCTTAGAAATAGAAGACCTCGTGGGGCTGCCCGCCGGAAGTTACCAGGTAACTACCACGGACCTGCGCGGATGCACCGTTGTATCCACGCAGGCGCAAGTGCTGGAACCCGCGCTTCCCCTGTCCATCACCCTGAACGAGATTAAAGACGACAAGTGCGGCAAACAAGAGGGGAGTGTGCAACTAACCGTGACCGGCGGCCTGACTCCCTATCAGTATTTATGGAACAATATGGCCGTGACGCCCGCTCTCTTCGGTCTTTCCGCCGGAACCTACCAACTCACGGCGACCGACAACCTGGGTTGCAGTATTGTTTCTCCCCTGTATACCATTCAGCAGTTGGCCGCTCCCCTGGTGCTGGTCGATTCCGTGATCACCCATATTTTATGTCGCAGCGATAGTACGGGCGCTATTCTCACTGCCTTTACCGGTGGAACCCCGGCTTACCAATATGCCTGGAGTACCGGCGCTTCCACGGCCAATTTGTTCAATGTTCCGGCCGGAAATTATTTTCTGACGGTCTCCGACGCAGCTGGTTGTTTCAATTTCTGGTCTTTCCCGGTGACCCAGCCACAACAGGCCCTGACGGCGCCCTGGACGACCGATTCCTCCGGAACAGGTTGGCAGATCACCCTCAGTCCCAGCGGCGGCCTGTCGCCCTATAATATTCAGTGGGACGAAAAAAGCGGCAATCAGACCGGTCCAGTGGCTGTCGGGCTGGAACCCGGGTTGTACCGTGTCAGTATCACGGATAGCCGGGGCTGTTTGTTGGAACTGAGCATCCCGGTGGGTACCTTCGTATCTACCCGGTTGCCCGATCTCTTTTCCCGCCTGTTGTTAGCGCCCAATCCGACCATGGGCCCGGCCTGGCTTGAAATTGAATTGCAACACCCGGAGGTTGTGGATATCCGCGTTTTTAATACCCTTGGCCAGGCGGTGCTGACCAGATCATTGGAAGAGAAAAAAGAAAAACATGTTGTTCTGCTGGATTTAGC
This sequence comes from Bacteroidota bacterium, assembly GCA_963169325.1. Lineage (GTDB taxonomy): Bacteria > Bacteroidota > Bacteroidia > Chitinophagales > Saprospiraceae > M3007. The sequence continues at coordinate 55,909 of CAUJEY010000166.1, read as the reverse complement.
CGGCCATGCGCCAGGTATGTATTGGCTGCTGGTGCAGTTGCAAAATGGGCAACGCAAAACAATACGGCTGATGTTAGTGGAGTGAAATGTTTGGCGGGTTGGCGGGTTTTGTGGAACTTCGCCACTTCTTTTTTGGGTAACGCCATTTCCTGTCAAAAGTGCTAGCAATATTTCGCAATAACCAGGTCTCAACGGCCATTCTTCTGGCAATTTATGTTGCCTTGCTTCACCTGCCGGCTATGTTGGGCTGGGTGGCGCCTCCTGTAAATGTGGGCTCGGGCTATGGCTTGTTATATGGCGATATCTTTGGTTGGCTCGGTGCTGATGCCCGGCGTTCTGCCATTGCGGCATTCATATTGGTGTTTATTCAGGCCTTGCTGGTGAATTATCTGGTTGATTCGTTCCGGATGATGAACGACCGGAACTGGGTACCGGGGGCGATGTATGCCCTGGTAGCGTCCTGTTTACCCGACATGTTGTTTTTGTCGCCTGCGTTAGTTGCGGTCACGGTAGTGCCGGTAAGCCTGAGCCGTGTTTTTAGTGTTTACAAACAATCTTCCGCTTTCGGGGCTATATTCGACAGCGCTTTTTGGCTCACCCTGGGCGCCCTGTTTCATCCGCCGGTGGCTTGGTTGCTGCCGGTGTGTTTTGCCGGTTTTTTCAGTCTGCGTTCTTTTAATTCCCGGGAGCAGGTCGTCTTCTTTACCGGCATATTCGTGCCGTTTATGCTGGCGTTGACCGCCTATTTTTGGTTTGACGCTGCATCTGCATTTATGGCGGGCCAGTTTAGCCAAGGCTTGGGCTTAGCGATGTATTCGTTGCCGACCGATTTGCATCATGTTTTAAAAACCGGAGTGATCGCTATTTTGTTTTTAATCGTGCTGTTCGGTTTTAATGTCTATTATTTTAAAAAACTGATTCAGGTACAGAAATATATTACGATTCTTTTTTGGTTTTTATTTGCCGGATTGGCGGCGGTATTACTGCATGGCAATGGCAGGCTGGATCAGTTCGTTCTGTTGATGCCCCCAGTTGCTGTTTTTCTGTCATATTCAATTCAATCGCTGCGCAATGCATTTATGGCGGAAGTGTTTCACTTCGCGTTGTTTGCAGGCGTATTTTTTGTCCAGTTTTTTCCAGGCCATTCCTGAATTCAACCTGATTTCTTCAAAACTCAAAAATGTGTTATACCATGAAATTTGGCGTAATTGTATTCCCTGGCTCTAATTGCGACGACGATATGGTGCATGTCCTGGGAGATGTAATGGGGCAGGAGGTCGTCAAACTCTGGCATAAAAACACTACGCTGCCCGACGTGGACTGTGTGGTGCTGCCGGGCGGCTTTTCCTATGGCGATTATGTGCGGGCCGGCGCCATTGCACAATTTTCGCCCATTATGCAGGCGGTAAAAACATTCGCTGCTGAAGGCGGCTATGTGTTCGGCGTTTGCAACGGTTTTCAAATCCTGTGCGAGGCAGGTCTGTTGCCCGGCGTTTTGTTGCGCAATGCCAACTTGCAGTTTATCTGTAAAAATGTGTGGTTGAAACCGGAAACCAACAACTCGCCGGTTACCGCCGGCTTGGACCTCCACCGGGCTTTAAAAATACCAATTGCCCACGCGGAAGGGCGTTATTATGCCGATCAGCAGACCTTAAATGCGCTGGAGGCCAACGACCAGGTATTGTTTCGTTATTGTACGCCTGAAGGCATTGTGACGCCCGAGGCAAATCCGAACGGCGCCGAACGCGGTATTGCCGGCATCTGCAATGAAACCCGGAATGTATTTGGTATGATGCCTCACCCGGAGCGCGCCTCGGAAACAGTGTTGGGCAATACCGACGGGCTGGGGCTGTTCGAATCGTTGATAAAAGCGATGGCGCCGGCTTAAAAAAACGATACATGATTTGTAAGAGAAACGATAGATGGCCAGGCGTTGCATGCCTGTTCGGGGTCGAATCCTTTGCCGTTGTTCGCGACGAGTAGTATAATTTGATCTAAAAACCTATCTTTGCAAATTAAACATTCAATATTTAATTTGCAAAATATGTTGATAGCCTGGCAATTAAGAACGCTTCCTGCAACTCTGTGCCGGGCGGGTCGGGCAGATTTTTAATCAAAGCGCCATCGCCAATGAAACGGGCGTTTCGGCCCCCACTGTAGCCCGCTGGATGTCGGTGTTGCAAACCGGCTTTGTGGCCTACCTGTTGCCGCCATATTTCAAAAACTTCAATAAACGTATCACAAAAACGCCCAAGTTGTACTTTTACGACACCGGCCTTGCTTGTTCCCTACTCCGCATCCGCTCGGCTGCCGAGATGGATCAGCATTTTGCGCGGGGCGCTTTATTTGAAAATTTCATTATCAACGAGGTGATGAAAAACGCCCTTAACAAAGGTATCCGGCCCGATCTGTATTTTTGGGCCGACAGCGCCGGCAACGAAATCGACTTGATCGTGAGCGATGGCATGCAACTGTACCCCATTGAAATTAAATCTGCAGACACGCTGCGCAACGACTTTTTTAAAAATCTGGAAATGTTCCAAAAACTAAGCGGCACAACCGCTGAAAACTGTTATTTGGTTTATCAGGGCACAGAAAACCAGGACAGAAGCAACGGGAAGGTAAGGAACTGGCGCTCTTTGCCGGAGTTTTGATAATAAGTTGAAACTTTGGGATGGGAAACCGGTTTGGTTATTGGAGCGATGTAATTTTAACAATAAACCGTAAAAACGATAACGGAGTAAAACAACGAATCATGATTTTTAAAAACCTGAAAGCCGGTTCAAGCATTGAAGACGTTGAATTTGACCATATTTATCCGGAGGATTTAAGAGAAACGGCGGAAATACATTTTACGCCGGTTGAAGTGTCTAAAATCGCCGCGCAATATTTGGTGGAAAAACCCGGCGCCCGGATATTGGATATCGGCTCCGGAACGGGTAAGTTTTGTATGGTCGGGTCCGTGTGTACGGATGGATATTTTACCGGCGTAGAGCAAAGAGGAAACCTGTGCAGTCTGGCAGATCGTATTTCCGGCCATTATCAGCTGGCCAATGTTGAGTTTATACACGCCAATATCACGGAAATCCCATTCAAAGATTATGACGCCTTCTATCTGTTCAATCCCTTCTATGAAAATATCTGTATGTCCGGCGCCATCGACGATACCGTTGAGTTAGACCGGCAGTTGTACAATGATTACTGCTTGTATGTGCGGCGCCAATTGGACGAAATGCCGGCCGGCACCAAACTGGCGACGTATTTCAGTTATTTAGACGAAATTCCGCTAAGCTACCAGGTTCAATCTACGGATATGGACGGGAAACTCAAGATGTGGGAGAAGATGCGGTGAAGAAGAATACAACGCTGCTACCACTCTACCAGACATTTTTAAACGCATAGGCGCATAGAACACATGGTTTGCTGATTTTCAAAGTTTTAAAACCTATGTGTTCTCTGTGCCTATGTGTTAAAATTGAAAATGTCCAGTAGTATGAGCACGGGTTTACAAATCAGGTAAAAAACTACATGACCAACACCGGAGAAAAAAAAGAACTGGCCGACAAATGGATCATCGAACCGATAGGGCGGTTTATCAGCAACAGCACCATGAGCGGGATTGTCCTGTTTTCGGCGGCATTTTTAGCGCTGGTGCTTTCCAATTCGCCTTGGTCGGAAGCCTTTCACCATTTTTGGGAAAATGAATTTTCCATCGGGTTTAGTAACCATGTCCTCACCAAAAGCCTGCACCACTGGATTAACGACGGTTTGATGGCAGTGTTCTTTTTTGTGGTCGGACTCGAACTGAAACGGGAAATTATTGCGGGCGAACTGAGCAGCCCCAAACAGGCTGTTTTGCCGGTAGCCGCGGCTATCGGTGGCATGATTTTCCCCGCGCTCATTTATTTGATTTTTAATAATTCGGGTGAAACTGCCGGCGGTTGGGGTATTCCCATGGCCACAGACATCGCTTTTGCCTTGGGCGTTCTGTATCTCCTGGGCGACCGGGTGCCGGTGTCGTTGAAAATTTTTCTGACCGCGCTCGCTATTGCCGACGATATCGGGGCGGTGCTGGTTATCGCTTTTTTTTACACCTCGCAGATCGATTATTTAAGCCTGCTGACCGGGGGCGCCGTGCTTGCAGCGCTCATTTTTGCCAACCTGATCGGGGTACGGAACACGGTTTTTTATGCAATATTGGGCATCGGCGGCCTCTGGCTGGCGTTTTTAATGTCGGGGGTTCATGCCACTATTGCCGCCGTGCTGGCGGCTTTTACAATTCCGGCCACGGTGAAAATATCGGAGTCCGCTTATTCCGAAAAGATGCAGCGCTTGCTGACAAAATTTAAGGAAGCCGATCCCAATAATGTGCCTACCGTTACCGAGGCGCAGTTGCATATTTTGGAGGAGATCAGAGCGGTATCGAAAAATGCGCTCACTCCGCTCCAGCGCTTGGAGCATGGCATGCATCCGCTGGTGGCCTTTGTCATCATGCCCATTTTTGCCCTTAGCAATGGCGGCGTTACCTTTTCGGGCGATGTGATGGGCCAAGTAACCAGCCCCGTTGCGCTCGGCGTATTTGCCGGGCTTCTGATCGGTAAAGTCATGGGCGTAGTTGGTGTCGTGCATCTGATGCTTCGCCTAAAGTGGGCGACGTTACCGGCGGGCGTAAATAAACAACATATTTTAGGCGCCGGATTTTTGGCGGCCATCGGTTTCACGATGTCCTTGTTTATTGCCGATCTTGCTTTCATCAGCCCGGAATATATGGTGCAGGCTAAATTAGGTATTTTATCGGCCTCCGTTACCGCCAGTTTTATCGGGTTTTTTCTGATCAAAACAGCCGGCAAATCGACTACGAAATGACCCGAAAGCATAATATTCTCATCCTGTTTGCCCATCCCCGTTTCGAGCGATCGCGCGCCAATGCCCGGCTGGTACGGCACATTCCGAAGTCCGGGCATATTACTTTTCACGACCTGTACGAGCGCTACCCCGATTTCAACGTGAATCCGGCGTACGAGAAGGATCTGTTGGCCCGGCACGATATAATTGTGTGGCACCACCCGTTTTACTGGTACGGTGCGCCGCCCCTATTGAAACAGTGGATCGATGTTACGCTGGAGTTCGGCTGGGCCTACGGGCCGGGCGGCACGGCGCTGAAAGACAAGATTTTTTTTAATACGATTACCAGTGGCGGCCCGCGGGAGTCGTACAGCCGCGAAGGCCATCACCAGTTCACGGTACAGGATTTTCTCACACCGTTCCGGCGCACGGCCACCTTGTGCCATGCCGTGTACTGGCCGCCGTTCGCCGTGCATGGCACGCACCGGCTCGATGAAGCAGGTTTGCAGGAGCAAGCCCTGCAATATCAGGGCTTGCTGGAACGGCTGCTCGCCGGCGATTTCGACCCGGAAACCCCGCAACAGTATCCTTATCTCAACGATTGGTTTAATCAAACGAAACCTTAACGATGGCCGGCGATTTCCTTTATCAAGCCCTTATTTACTTAGCCGCAGCAGTGGTTTGTGTACCCGTGGCCAAAAAAGTCGGGATGAGTTCCGTGCTCGGCTACTTGTTAGCGGGCATACTCATCGGACCTTATCTCTTGGGGCTGATCGGCGGAGAAGGTCAGGATATTATGCATTTCGCCGAGTTCGGCGTCGTGATGATGCTTTTCCTGATCGGGTTGGAACTGGAGCCGGCGCACTTCTGGAAAATGCGGCGTGCCATTGTGGGCCTCGGCACACTCCAGGCAGGGCTGACGGCCGGATTGTTGTTTGCCCTCGGGATGGCGTTTGGACTGCCCTGGGCTACGGCGCTGGCGGTTGCGCTGGCGCTTACCATGTCGTCGACCGCCATTGTGTTACAATCGCTCAAGGAAAAAGGTCAGATGCAAACCGCTGCCGGGCAGGCATCCTTCGCGGTGCTGTTGTTTCAGGATATTTTAGTGATCCCTGTGCTGGCCATTCTTCCGTTGCTGGCGCCGGCCCTGGCAACGGACACCGATTCGGAGAGCCATTCGTTGCTGCAAGACCTGCCTGCCTGGTTACAAACGCTGGCTGTGATTGGCTCTGTGACCGTCATATATGTGTCGGGACGGTACCTGATTGTGCCGTTACTGCGTATAGTGGCTAAAACGCGTCTGCGGGAATTGTTCACGGCATCGGCTTTGCTCGTGGTAATTTCGGTTACCTGGCTGATGGAAATGGTGGGGCTTAGCCCCGCGCTCGGCGCTTTTTTGGCCGGCGTGGTGCTTGCCAACAGCGAATACCGGCACGAATTGGAGAGCGATCTGGTGCCGTTTAAAGGGCTGTTGCTGGGTTTGTTTTTTCTCGGGGTGGGCGCTTCCATCAATTTTAAACTCATCTTGGATATTCCCGGACTTGTTTTAGGATTAGTTGCCGGTATCATGGCGGTGAAAGCCCTGGTGTTGCTTTTATGTGGGCGGGTGACAAAGTTGGGTGTTGACCAAAACCTGCTTTTCGCGCTGGGGATGTCGCAAGTCGGCGAATTCGCCTTTGTGTTGTTATCCTTCTCCGGACAACTGCGACTGACCGACGGGCCGACGACCGACCTGCTGATGGCTGTTACCGCGCTGAGTATGACGATAAGCCCTGTGTTGATTTTAATCAATGAAAAATATATCGATCCGTATTTTGGCATCCGGCAAAAGATCGAAGAAAAATCTGCCGATGAAATTGGGGAAAAACACCCGGTAATCCTGGCCGGTTTCGGCCATTTCGGCAGCACGATCGGAAGGCTGCTGCGCGCCAATGGGGTAGAGGCTACTATCCTCGATTTCGACAGCGACCGTGTAGAACTGCTGCGCAAAATGGGCTTCAATGTATATTATGGCGATGCCACCCGGCTCGACCTGCTCAAGGCTGCCGGCGCCGACGAGGCCAAAATGCTGATCGCTGCCATCGACTCGCCCGATACCAACTTCGAATTGATTCGCACGGCGCAAAAGCATTTTCCGCACCTGCATATCATGGCCCGTGCCCGCAACCGCTTCGACGCGTACGAACTCATTGATCTTGGGCTAAAGGATATTTATCGCGAAACCCTTTATACCGCCGTACACCTTGCCGTGGATGTGTTGCAAAACCTGGGCTTTCGGGCTTATACGGCCACCCGGCAGGGACAGAATTTTATCCAGCACGACGAAACCGCGCTGCGCAAACTGGCGGTACAACGGCACGACATAAAACAGTACATCCTTTCCGTCCGAGAGCAAATCGAACATCAGGAACAGCTGCTACAGACTGATCTGCACGAGAATCTCAGCGAAACCGACCACTCCTGGGACGGTGAATACCTGCGGGAAATTATAGGCAAAAAGACGAAATGAAAAAAAATGTGCGCTATTTCGAAGCGCTGGCGGTGCTGGCCGTGATCAGGTATTTTAAAATCTTTTCCTGAGTAACGCCGTCAATTTTTTTCTTGTTGGCTTTGCGCTCTGCTTTGGCAGCCATCTTGGGCACTACCTTCCGCCATTGCACCTCGTCTCTGGAAGTTGGATTTTTCAAGGGGTGGCATTGACTACAGTTTGTTTTGTACAGTATTTGGCCCTCGGCGAGGTCGTTAAGGGTAAGTCCCGGGAATTTTTGCGCGCCCCGGTCAGCGTCGGCTTGTGTGAGTACTGCCAGTTTGGCGCCACAGGCAGTAAGCAAGCTGATGGTAAAAATGTAAAGCAGTGTCTTTTTCATAGTGTTTGTTTATTAAAAAAAGAGATTGATTTTGATCAAAGTTAATGGAATTTTTAACGAGCTGTTTGATTTATGTACCTTTGCTTCGCTTTTCGTTCTTTTAAAATTTAAAAAAATGGCAATTAAAACATTATCTGTTCTTCTGATACTCGCCCTCTCGTTGGTTGCATGCCAAAATGATGCCCCGCAGTCGGGCGCCACCCAGGATGAAACGACACAAACCGGCAATGCTCCAATGACGGCCGAGCCCGGTGCATCACTGGAAACCGGCTCCGATGCGGGTATTCAACCGGCTACGCCGGACATTCAGGCCGCCACCCCGGCGCCCGGCGCTGCGCAAGCTGCTACGGGTTCGGGTAAAACGAACCCGGCTCACGGACAACCCGGTCACCGCTGCGATATCGCCGTGGGTGCACCGCTCGACGGCCCGGCAACCAAGCCGGCTATGACCGTCGGTACGGCGCCCTCGCAAAAGCCGGTGACTATGCCGGCTCCGCAACCGGCGGCCACGGCTAAGCCCACTGCAAGTCCGGCCGGCACTTCTGCGACCGTCGCCCCAGGCACCAATCCGCCGCATGGGCAGCCGGGCCACCGTTGCGATATCTCGGTAGGCGCTCCGTTGGACAGCAAGCCTAAACAGTAATCAGCGGACACGTTTTAACGAACGCTAACCACCGTACAAAAAAACGCGCCGCCCGGTAACGGGTGGCGCGTTTTTTTGTACGGTGTCGCTTGCTTATTCCTATTCTTCCTCTGATTCAATGCCCCGCAGGCGATACTTGGTCTTTTCTACCGGTTTCAATTTTTTCTTTTTGCTGGATTCCTGTTGCAAGTCGCGGTCATCCAGGCGGCGGTAATCTTTTTTGCTTTTTTCCCAGGTTCTCATGGCAAAATCGCTTTAGGTGATTTTATTAAGAATTTGGTTAAACAATCATCCGGCCGTACAATACGGGCCTTGTCGTGCCGAACGAGGACAAAAATAAGCCCATTTGCCGATTATGCAACGGAGGGGAGTGTTAAATTTTAAATGTGGTTATTGGTCGTCATTAGGTCATTGGTCGTCATTAGGTCATTATCGTCATTATCGTCATTTACTCCACGCGCCGCAGTTTTTCAGCAAACAGTTTGGAGGCTACCACGCCGGCAATCAGCAGGACGCCGATAACCAGCAAAGAAATGAGCTCCGGAATATGCACTTTCAGCGGAAGCAAAATCATTTTCACCCCGATAAAAAACAGGATACCGATAAGGCTGTACTTCAGGTACACAAATTGGTCGATCGTGTTGGATAAAACAAAATACAAAGACCGCAGACCGAGAATAGCAAAAATATTGGAGGAAAAGACCAAAAACGGGTCGGTCGTGATCGAGAACACAGCCGGTACGGAGTCGAACGCAAACATAATGTCGGTCGTTTCGATGACCATTAGCGCTACAAACATCGGGGTTACTGCCTTGCGACCGTTTTCCACGGTGAAGAAGTTGCCGCCATCGTAACTGCGGCTCACCGGATAAAACCGGCGGATCAGTTTTACGATACCGTGATCATTTATATCCCCCTCCTCTTCCATCCCGTTACGCCACATTTTGTAAGCCGACCAAAGCAGCAAAGCGCCGAATGCATAAAACAGCCAGGTAAAATGATGCACCAGCGTGATCCCGACGCTGATTAGCAGACCCCGAAAAACCAGTACACCGAGAATACCCCAAAACAGGATGCGATGCTGGTATTTTTGTGGCACACGGAACTGAGCAAATACCAGCGCCATCACAAAAAGATTGTCGACACTGAGCGATTCTTCCAGCAGGTACCCGGTCAGGTATTTTAAAGCGGCTTCGCGTCCGCCCATCGGCTCATGTGGATACAGGCCCAGATTGAGCCATTTATATTCGTACGCATAATAAATAAATACGTTGAATAACATGGCCAGACTGATCCAGACAAACGTACTCCACAGCGACTCTTTTGCGGTCGGCTTATGGGATTTTCGGTTAAAAACCCCGAGATCAAGAGCCATTAACAACACAACCAAGGCAATAAACCCTGCCCAAACATATGGTTCGATCATTTTTCTTCTTTAGATAGCTAAAATTGCGGTTTTTTGACATTTTTGACAAAGGCGCGCAAAGGTCGGATTTCAACAAACAATTTTACTTTTGGCATTTAATTATCTTTCTGACGTTTACCGGAACAAACTGGTACTCCTTTCGTTTGAAATTTCTTCCCGGATTGGTCCCACACCCGACTAATCTTTTGTATTTTTAGATCAAACCTCTGTGCTTTGCTCATGCGCCGTCTCACTGCTTTGTTGTTGTTTCTCGGGTATCTGATGTTAGCATCTGTTTCCGCCCAAAATGCCTTTCCAGTTCGTTTTTCCTGGGGCACAACGTATTTCCCCGACAATTATCAGGCCATCAGGCAAAATCCGGAAATCAGTCCCGGCGAAGTCGTGAACGGGTCTTATTTCCGGTACCTTCAGTGCACGGAAATTCCCACCGGCCGCGAACGGGAAGCACTGGAGTCTGCGGGCGTTCAATTCATTTCCTATATCCATTTTGGTGTTTATTTGGTGGCATTGCCGGAATTTTTTGATTATAACAAACTGGAAGTTATCCATGTTCGCAGTGTCGTGCCGGTACATCCGGACTGGAAATTGGCCGCCAGCCTCCGGGAAGAGCCCTACGGCGACTGGGCCGTACATGGAAATATGGTGGATATCAATATCCAGTTGTACCCGGCGATTCGTATTGAAGACGGCGCCGCCTGGTGCCAGGAACAGGGTATGATCGTGCTTCAAACAGGTAATCAAAACGGTTATCTCGCGATACGGCTGCCCAAAGCACAAATCGCGTCCGCCGCCGCACTGCCGTTTGTCCGCTACCTCGAACTGGCGCCTCCACCCAGCCAACCGGACGACGATCGCGGCCGCGCCATACACCAATCCAGTTTATTGGACCCCGATCATCCCCTGGGGACAAAATACAACGGCGCCGGCGTCAATGTGCTGGTACGCGACGACGGCCGCGCCGGTCCGCATATCGATTTCAAGGGCAGGAGTTTCAACAGAGCAAATAATAACGATGCCGTCGATCACGCCGACCAGGTGGGTGGGGTAGTGGGTGGCGCCGGCAACCGGAATCCACAAATTCGGGGCATGGCCACCGGGGCAAATATTTATTTTATTGATTATACAGTTAATTTTCAGGACGAAACACTTCCGCTCTTCCTGGACGAACAGGTAACCATCACCAACACGTCTTATTCCAACGGTTGCAACGAAGGTTATACCCTGGCAGCCCAAACGGTTGATCAGCAACTTTTTGATCATCCGACGCTCATGCACGTCTTTTCTGCCGGAAATTCGGGTACCGAAAATTGCGATTACGGCGCCGGCGCCGGCTGGGGCAATATTACCGGCGGGCATAAAATGGCAAAAAACGCGCTGGCCGTAGCCAGTGTCGACGCTAACCTGGAGCTGAGTTATTTCTCCAGCAAGGGCCCGGCGCATGACGGCCGGCTGAAACCCGAAATTGCGGGTCAGGGCTCATCGGTAGATATGCCGGTTTCCAATAATAGCTATACCAATTCCGGCGGAACATCCTATTCCGCTCCGGCGATTGCAGGCTGCATGGCGCAGCTGACTCAAGCGTATAAAACATTCAATAGCGGGGCACAACCCACCGCGGCTTTGCTCAAAACCGCGCTGTTGAATACCGCCACGGATATCGGCAACCCCGGCCCCGACTTCAAATTCGGATGGGGGCAAGTGGATGCCTATCGCGCTCTGCGCCTGCTGGAAACCGATCGTTGGACAGAAGGCCAGGCTGAACAAAACAAAACGTCGGCGCATACGCTTGCCCTGCCCGGCGGCATCCGGCAGGCAAAAATCATGATCTACTGGACGGACCCCCCCGCCGATGAAAACGCGGCGAAAGCACTGATCAATGATTTGGATTTGACCGTCACGGCTCCCGACGGTACGGTTTATCTGCCCTGGAAACTTGACCCGACGCCCGACGCCGCGATCCTGAACATGCCCGCCGGCAAAGGCCGCGACTCGCTCAACAACGCGGAACAGGTGGTGATCAACGACCCGGCGGCCGGCAACTATACCGTCACGGTAAACGGCTTCGAAGTGCCCTTCGGCCCGCAACCTTTCCTGATCGCCTGGGAATACCTGACCGACGACATCAAACTGACCTGGCCTGCCGGCGGCGAAGCATTGGCGCCCGGGGAAATCGCTCGCCTGCAATGGGACGCTTTCGGTACCTCGCCCGGATTTACGCTGCGGTACTCGACCGATAATGCCCAAACCTGGATCCCGATCAATATTGTGACCGGCGAAAAACGTTTTTATAACTGGACGGTTCCCAATATCATAAACGGCCAGATTCGCTTGTCGATCCTGCGCAGCAATAAACAGGATACCTCCGATTACCCGCTCACCATTTCGCCGGTGCCCACCGGCCTGAAGGTGGAAAAAGTATGTCCGGACTCCATGACTGTTGCCTGGAACCGGGTAAACGATACCCTGCATTACGACGTCTATCTGCTCGGCGATAAATACATGGAAATTGCAGGCACGGTTGCGGATACCTTTTTCACATTTCCCATTCAAAACCCGGGTATCGAACAATGGTTATCTGTTCGAGCCAGTCACCCCGGCGGGCTTGCCGGCCGGCGCGCCTTAGCCATACCATGGGCCGGCGGTTTAAAAAACTGTACGCAGCCGGATGATGTAGCCTTAGATCAGTTGTTATTGCCCCCACAGCTACCGGCCGTTTCCTGTGGACCTATTCAGGATACGGTTAAAATTCGGCTAACCAACCAGGGGCTTAACCCAATTTCGGGCGCCACCATCTATTATCAACTAAACAACGAACCGGAAACCGGCGAACCGCTGCCGGATATTTTACCTGGCAGTACTCTCGAATATACTTTTCAAAAATTGCTGCTCATTACTCAAAACGGCCCGGCCGATTTAAAGGTGTGGTCGTCGTACAATGCCGAGGACGCGCCGTTTAACGATACGCTGCGTATCAGTTTCCCGGTTTTTGTAGAGCCGGTCGATACTTTTTTTGCCGAAACGTTTGAAAGTCCCGTTTTCCCGCCCGAAGGCTGGAGGCTGGAAAATCCGGATGAAGAAGTCACTTGGGTACGAAACACCTTCGATATCACCGGCGCCGACGGCCAGAACACCAGGGCAACGTTTCTCAACTGTTATAATTATCCCAGTTCCGGCGAACGGGATTACCTGTACCTGCCGCCGGTTGATTTGAGTAAATTAACCGATCCCGGACTGGTGTTCGACCTGTCGCATGCCATGTACGACGCCGGCTTTTCAGAAAACCTGCAAGTAGAGGTCTTTCCCGGTTGCGATCTGAGCGCCCCGCCATCCGTCATTTGGGCAAAAAGTGATCCCGCGTTATCCACAGCCCCGTTGGTTTCCGGTTCCTTTATCCCTGGTGCGGCGGCAGACTGGCGGCGGGAAGGCGCTTCTCTGGCTCAATTTGCCGGACAAACGGTCCTTATCCGTTTTGTTATTACGAATGATTTTGGCAACAATCTCTATTTAGACAATATCGGTATTGCCGAATACAGACCTCCAGTGGCGGTGATGAACCAGTTGCCCGACTCGATATGCCGCGTTTCCGATACCCTGGTATTCAGCGCTATTCCGGCAGGTCCGACGGCTGCTTATGCCTGGCAATTCGGTACCGGCGCCGTTCCTGCCGCTACGGCAACCGGTCCGGGGCCACACCAGGTGTCGTACCTGACGCCCGGCAACAAAAATATACGGCTCATCGTCACCGAATCCGCTATCAGCGACACGGCGAGCCGGCTGCTGACGGTGATCAGCCCTGCGCTGGCCAATTTTACATATACCACCAACGGTCCCGCCGTCACCTTTACCAATAGTAGCCAGAACGGACTCTCTTACCTGTGGGATTTTGGCGACGGCAGCACCAGTACTGAAAAGAACCCGGTACATACCTACGCTTTGCCGGGGGAGTACACGGTAACGCTTTCGGCCGCCAATGCATGCAATGCCACGCCGTCGGAGAAGTCTCAGACCTTTACGCTGGTGTTTGTGGGCACGAAGGATTTGCCGGAGTTTAGCAACATTCAGGTATTGCCCAATCCTTCAGAGGGTGATTTTCGGGTAGAAATGAATACGGCAACGGCCACCGCGGTGCAACTCAGGCTGTTCGATGCGCAGGGGCGGTGGATAAAAACCGTAAAGACTAATGTTGCTGTTGGTAAAAGCGCTGTTGCTTTCGATGGACTGAATCTGCCGAAAGGTAATTACCAAATTCAGGTTCAGACCGAAAGCGGCGTACAGGTGCTGCGCTTATTTATACTTTGATTAAAAAAACAACGTGCTCAAAATCGCCTGGTCCCCTGTGTATAAATACGACTTGCCAGAATTCCAGTAGCGGTAAGTATGGGCGGCGGTTATTCCGCCCGGCTGGCCGACATTGTGGAAGCCCATGCAAACACCTTTCGGGTCGCGCAGGAGGTCTTTTTTTGATTCAGCAATTTCTTTTAACTTCTTTTGTAGTTTTACCCAATTTGATTGTACCTTTGCAGCCCGAAATTTCATCGTACAAACATTTATCAAAAAAAGAAAATTTACATGCTCATCGTTGAGGTAAAAGACGGCGAAGCCATCGACAAGGTACTCAAGAAGTACAAAAAGAAATTTGAACGTGCTGGTATCCTGAAGGAACTGCGTCGCCGCAAAGCGTTCAGCAAACCATCGGTACAACGCCGCACAGAAGTGCTGAAAGCCGTGTACAAAGAAGATATGTACGGCAACAAAAACGATTAATTTGTTCCACGACGAATCGTTTTACCAATACCTGGCGCTTGAGCGCCGGTTTTCGCCGCATACCCTGGCGGCCTATCGAAACGATTTAGGGAATTTTATTTTATATGTTACGGAAAAACAATGCCTTACTTCGGTTGCCGAAGTAAGGCATTTGCACGTTCGGGGTTGGGCGGCTGCGCAAATGCAGGAAGGTCTGAGCGCGCGCAGCGTCAACCGGCACTTGTCCTGTTTACATAGTTATTTTCGTTTTTTAAAAAAACGGGGGCTGATCGACAAAGACCCGATGCAAAAGGTGTTGGCGCCCAAAACAGGCAAACGCCTGCCTGTATTTATCCAGGAACATCAGATGGCTGCCTTGTTTTCCGAGATAAAATTTGGAACGGATTACCGGGGGCTGCTCGATCACCTGGTCCTGGAAATTTTATACGCTACCGGCATGCGCCGCGGTGAGTTAGTCAGTCTGAAAACTTCGGATATTGACCTGCACCGTATGATGTTCCGGGTGACCGGCAAAGGGGGAAAAGAACGTGCAGTGCCTTTCGCGCGGTATATGACAGAACTGCTGGACCGGTATCTTACCCTCCGGGCCGAGACCTTCCCGGACAGCAGGGAGCCCTGGCTTTTCCTCAACAAGGATGGCGAAAAACTACCTGCCGGCTCTGTGTATTATATTGTTCGTAAATACCTGTCGCAAGTGACCACCGTTGAGCAGCGCAGTCCGCACGTGTTGCGCCATTCCTTTGCCACGCACTTGTCGAACCGGGGCGCCGATCTTAATGCAATCAAAGAACTTCTGGGCCATAGCAGCCTTGCCGCTACCCAGGTGTACACCCACAACACCATAGACCGTCTGATTGAAGTATACGAACAAGCCCACCCGAAAGGGAAAGAGGAATAATAGGGCGTCATTGTTCGTCATTGTTCGTCATTAATCGTCATTGTTCGTCATTAATCGTCATTGTTCGTCATTAATCGTCATTGGCTTAATGACTAATAATGACTCAATGACCCCCAATGACGATTAATGACCCCCATGACGCCCAATGACGATTAATGACACCCAATGACCGAATTATCCCCGTTCAATTGAACAATCGCTTTACTTTTGCATTCTAAACGGCACTCAGCCGGCTGCTCCCACCACGGCGGCACTAACTATACAAATCCAGGTAAAATCATGACAAATACGGCAGAATCCCATACAGAAAACCTGCAACTGATTCGCGAAAGCGCCCGTGATTTCGCAGAAACGTTCATCCGTCCCCATGTCATGGAATGGGATGAATCCCAGTATTTCCCCAAAGACCTGTTTCGCCAAATGGGAGAGCACGGCTTTATGGGCGTTCTGGTGCCGGAACAATATGGCGGCGCCGGATTAGGTTACACCGAGTACATTACCATCGTAGGAGAAATTGCCCGGGTTTGCGGCTCCATCGGGTTGAGCGTAGCCGCGCATAATTCGCTCTGTACCAATCATATCCTGGCTTTCGGCACGGAAGAACAAAAACAAAAATACCTGCCTCGGCTGGCCAGTGGAGAATGGGTCGGCGCTTGGGGCCTCACCGAACCGAACACCGGTAGCGATGCCGGCCGGATGCAATGCGTCGCCCGGTGCGACGGCGATTTTTATGTGATTGACGGTACGAAATCCTGGATTACACATGGTATTTCCGGCGATGTGGCCGTTGTTATCGTCCGTACCGGCGAACTGCTCGACAGCCGCGGGATGACCGCATTTATCGTCGAACGCAACACACCCGGCTTCCGGGGCGGCAAAAAAGAAAACAAGCTCGGCATGCGCGCCAGCGAAACCGCCGAATTGATCTTCGACAACTGCCGGTTACACAAAAGCCAGATGTTGGGCCAGGAAGGAGAAGGATTTATCCAGTCTATGAAGATTCTTGACGGCGGCCGGATTTCCATCGCAGCGCTCTCGCTCGGCATAGCTAAAGGCGCTTACGAGGCCTCGGTGAAATATGCCAAAGAACGGCACCAGTTTGGCCAGCCTATCGCCAGCTTCCAGGGTATCAGTTTCAAACTGGCGGACATGGCCACCAAGATCAGCGCTGCGGAACTACTGACCTTTCACGCAGGCGACCTCAAAAACGCCAACCAAAAATGCACGAAGGAATCGGCCATGGCTAAATATTACGCCTCCGAAGTGGCTGTGGAAGTAAGCACCGACGCCGTTCAGGTGCATGGCGGATACGGCTATACCAAAGACTTTCCGGTGGAAAAATTTTACCGGGACTCCAAACTCTGCACGATCGGTGAAGGTACCTCCGAAATTCAAAAAATTGTGATCGCGCGGGAGGTATTGAAGTAGTAAAGTGAAAGTTGCAGGCTACTGCGCTACCGGACCAAAAAACAAGCAACATGACCGCGCGGGATATTTTACTAAAATTTGAAAATCAACACATTCTGATTGTTGGCGACGTAATGCTCGACCGCTACCTGACCGGTACGGTTAGTCGTATTTCGCCGGAGGCGCCGGTGCCGGTCGTCTTGCAGCGGACGACAGATGACCGCCTGGGAGGCGCCGCCAACGTGGCGTTGAACATACGCGCTCTGGGGGCTACTCCAATACTTTGTAGCGTCGTCGGTGAAGATGCTGATGGACGGGCGCTTGAGCGAATGCTGCCGGCAGCCGGAATGGCTACCGAAGGACTCATTTTTTCGGAAACCCGGAAAACGACCGTCAAGACCCGGGTACTGGGCAACAATCAGCAAATGTTGCGTATCGACCAGGAAGACGATCATGATCTTTCCGAATGGGAAGAACAGGCTCTCATCAATTGTGTGCTTTCCCTGCTGGCAAATAATCCGGTACAGGCCGTCATTTTTCAGGATTACAATAAAGGCGTGCTTACCCCTGCCGTCATTGAAGCCGTGCTGCCTGAGGCCCGCCGGCGTGGAATTCTGACGGCGGTCGATCCCAAAAAACACAACTTTTTCGCGTTCTGGGGCGCCGATTTGTTCAAACCCAACCTAAAGGAAATCCGGGACAGCGTGCCGTTTCAGGTACTACCGGAAATTGCTTCACTGAAATTAGCGTCGGAATATTTGCGCAAAAAACTGGATCAGCGCATTACTATGATCACGCTTTCAGAAAAAGGCTTATTTTTGGAAAGCCAAAAGGAAGCAAGCCTTTATCCAACCGTGGCCCGAAACGTGGCGGATGTGAGCGGCGCCGGCGATACGGTTATCAGTGTCGCTTCTCTGGGATTGGCTGTGGGGCTGGAATTGCCCCTTGTGGCGGCTTTGTCCAATCTTGCCGGCGGACAAGTCTGCGAATATCCGGGCGTGGTGCCGGTGCAGCGGGAAATCCTGGAAGTGGAGTTTGATCATTGGTTGCAAGAAAATATATAGGCATGAAAACTTTTATACCCCTTTTGTTGCTCTTTTCCGGCGGTTTTTCACTGGCCGGGCAAACCCTTGGCGCACCGGATACCCTGCTGTTGCTGAATTTTTCCAGCCCGAACGATACGATTATGCTCTCCGCCGCCGGCGGCAATGACACGAAGTGGGTAAACTGGGATGGCGATAAACAAGAAACCAATTGCGGGCTCGACACCGTTGTGCCGGGTGTGTGGTACCTGGAGGGCGACCTGGGAGAGGATGTCACACCGGCGGTCAATTATGCCTACACCAGTTGTTCTTGGTTATCGGGTGGCGCGCCGAACAACAACTGGCTGATTACGCCGCCGGTTGTAATCCAGGATTCCAGTTACCGACTTTCCTGGCGTTCGTTGTCGTTTCAGGGGCCGCAATTTCTCGATGGCTATAAAGTGCTGGTTTCCCAAAACTCAAACCTGCCCGGAAGTAAAGATTTCGCCGATACGCTTTTTACCGCCGCGCAGATGCTCGGCAATGACCCGATTTATTCCCTGAACCTGGAGGATTATACTTTTTCTGAAGGGTATATTCATGCAAACAGTTACCAGGATTTGAACTATTTCTTTCTCGACCTGGATTTGGGCCCCAACGGTCTTTTTCGCGGTCGCCTGGAGCCACATATTGTGCAACTTGCCCCCTATGCCGGGAAGACAATTTATATCGCTTTTGTGCACGATTCGCACAACGACTATTTATTACAAATTGACGATATCGTTGTCTCCAAAACCACCTCGTCCGTGAGCGATATTCCGGAGCTGACACGCTTCAATATTCAGCCCAATCCTGTGGGAGAAACGGCACTTATTTCCTGGGAATTGAGTGCGGCCTTGCCCGAACTTCGTTTACAAATCAGCAACAGTTTTGGCCGGATCATCTGGGAAACGGCAGTCAGCCATACCAATCGCGCCGACTACCGCTTCCATGCGCAAGGCCTTCCGGCTGGGGTGTATTACTGTACCTTATTTAGCGCAGGGGGGCAATCCACTCGCCGTTTCGTGAAGATGTAAGGCGGGATTTTCAGTATTTTTCAACTTCTTTTGTTTGTTGAGCGAAGTTTTTCGTTTCTTTGCGGCTATATTCTCCCCTTTGCTCACTCGCAAACGTTATTTGAAAGTCTATGTTAAGTCGCCGCAGCGTTCGAATCAAGGTCATGCAGTTGTTGTATATGCTCAATCGCGACGAGCAACTCACCTTTCCCGATCTGTTAAAGGGATACAACGATGGCATCTGGAAAACGTATGAAATTTACATTTTCCATCTGCACCTCATGCTTAAAGTCGCGCAATATGCAGAAAAAGACGCCGCAATCCGGGCCGCAAAATTGCTCCCGTCCGACGATGACAAGGCTTTTGTTCCCCTCCTGTACACCAATCCCTGTACCCAAAGTTTGGCCAACCATGTCGGCTTTCTGAAAGTTGTGGCGAAACACAAGTCCAATGAAAATTTGGACGAGGATCATATTCGCCGGATGTACCAGCAATTTTGTGAAACGGAGGAGTATCAAAAATACGACGCACTGGAAGCGCCAACCAACGCCGATCATGCCAAAAATCTGCTGGAACTTTATAAGTTCCTGACCAGCAACGACCTGTTTATTGAAATGACGGAAGACCGCTTCAATAATTGGCAGGACGACGAATCGTTGGTCGTCGGGGCGATGAAAAAGACCCTGAAGGTGATGCCCGTTGAAGGCGAGTTTTACAAGGAATACGAACCATCCGACGAAACGGTGCGCGAATTTGGCGAACAATTGCTGCGCAAAACCTGCCAGGAAGACCAATCGCTCTTCGAACTCATCGCGCCCAACCTGAAGAACTGGGACGCCGACCGCGTGGCGATTTTGGATATGATCATGCTAAAAATGGCCCTGTGCGAACTCCTGCACTTTCCGACCATTCCCACGAAAGTTACCCTCAACGAATTCGTTGAAATTTCAAAAACCTATTCCACCGAAAACAGCAAGGATTTTATCAACGGCATCCTGGACCGGCTGATGAAAAAGTTGTTGAAAGAGGAACGAATCGTGAAGGAAGGCCGTGGGTTGGTGGAATAATAAAGGTTAGAGGGTTACGGGTTAGAAAGTTAGAAGGTTGCTGGTGTGGCTCAATGACACCGCATCTGATTTAGACTATGCGGCTGGCGGGCACAGGCTCGGCTTTCATCTCATTTGTTTTTTCACGACAGGGTTTCATCTCCCGCATGACAAGCCAGGCGGTTACCACGGTTGAAATTACGAAATAGGCCACAATTGCATACCCTAGCCCAGGAAGAAAAGCATCCGACCCGAACCAGTCGCCAAGGTAGCAGATGATCCCGATGCCGATCGCATTTTTGGCAATTTCCCAGGCCAGTGCATAGGGATTTCGGTCCATGAGTTCCGTATAAGCATAGATCGAAAGCAAAATAAAGCCGCCGTAGTAAAACATATTCGGGGAGCCTATCCGGGCAATATTGCCAAAAAAATAGAGAACGAGCGTGAAGGCCCAGCCAAACTGAATCCATGTCCAGGTTTTGAGCATTCCTGAAGTGAGCGGGTTATATTTTGTAAAATGGTAAACGTCCTCGATTTTCCGGACAGGATACTTTTCGGCGACATCTGCCGGTCGCCATCCGGTCGGCATGAACCATATCCGCATTTTATCCCACCAATTGCTCGTCCGCCATGCATCGGCGGAAAGCAGTCCGAGGTGTTGAAAATTGATTTTAATTGGGTTCCACGTTTGCGCAGGGCGGGTAATGCCGTAAACGGGCTGCACATGGGGCAGTTCCTCCTGAAAAGTGCTGAACATTTTATCCCAGATAATCAATATTTGACCATAATTTCGGTTCAGATATTCCGGATTGATGGCATGGTGAACGCGGTGATGGGAAGGTGTTATCAAAAATGACTCCAGTATCCCCATTTTTTTGATCCATTCCGTATGGTACCAGAATTGTGCGAACAGGCGAATGGGCGCTATAATGGCAATGACGGAGGGGGGAACACCCAGTATGGCGGCCGGCAACAGGAAAAATGTAAACAGGTTGACAAAATTCGAGATGGTGGTCCGAAGTGCGCAGGCAAGGTTATAATCCTCGCTGCTGTGGTGAATGGCGTGTTCATTCCATAAGATATTGATTTCGTGGGACCATCGGTGCGTCCAGTATGCCTGGAAGTCGAGGACAAAATAAGTGATGATGAAGGTCAGCACCGTAGATTCCACGTGAAAAACAGCGAAATGTTGAACCATCCAGCCGTAAGAAAGAATCGTAACACTGAGTCCGAGTACCTCTTTTACCAGAAAGGTGATGCCTGAGCTGAGGCTTGAAAGCATATCCATGGTCCGAACGGTGTCCCGGCCGGTAATCCAGCCGTATCCTTTTTCCAGGAGTACGAGTACCAGAAATGCTGGCATGGCATATAATAAGATTCTACCGTATAATTCCATTACAGTTCAGTTTATGTTAAACGAAAAGTTACTGATCTGTTACCTTTTAAAATGCTGCTGGATTTTTGCGAGTATATACTCCAGTAATATTTGGGATGATTCCTGTTCCGCAGTTTTGCGGGTATCTATGATCAAATCGGGATTTTCAGGCTGTTCAAACGGATCATCAACGCCCGTTAAATGAGTAATTTTCTCCGGATGTTCATCGGGAAGCATCGCACGGCGATACAAACCTTTTGTATCTCTTTGTATTAAAGTTTCTAAATCGCAATCTATCCATACCGTATGCACGAAGTCGTATTGAGATTTGATCTCCTGGCGAACTGATTCGTATGGATTGATAGCAGCCATTATTGTTATTACGTCATTGCGGGCCAGCACCCCTCCTAATATACCAAGCCGGCGGATATTTTCAATCCGATCGGCTTTGGAAAACCCCAGGTCTTTACACAATGTTTGACGATATGCATCACCATCAATTACTTCTGCTTTATAGTTCAATTTGAGCAGCATTGCTTTAACATTGGAAGCCAGCGTTGTTTTACCGGCTCCGGAAAGACCGGTTAGTTGAATAAAAATCATTACGTTTGGTTTAGAAGCCTCTAATTTGTTTGGTATGCCCGGTAGCGCATTTTATGAAACTGACCTTCTTTATTTTCTACGATGAAGCTGCATCATCATGCCATATTTGGGTCGCAGGTTTAAGAGCGGTAGTAACTCAACGGGATGATCCGGGACTAGTTTGAAACGCCATGATTGTGCAAGGGTGGCCAGCACAAGCACGCCTTCCATCCAGGCATAAGATTCGCCAATGCAGGAGCGTGGACCTCTGCTAAACGGGAAATACTCGTATTTCGAACTCAAACCAGTTGAATGTTTATCCCATGCAGCCGGGTTGAATTGCTCCGGATCCGGATGGAACCGGGGATCATGATGGATCAAATACGGACTCATCAGAACTATGGTACCGGCGGGCACGATATATTGGTCAATTGAAAAATCTTCCACTGCCTGTCGGCTGATTACATAAATGGGCGGGTATATTCGCATGGATTCCCCCAACACCATTCGCGTGTACTTGAGCTGCGTAAAATCTTCCGCCGTCGGTATCCGGCCTTGTAGTACGCGGTCAACCTCTTCATGCAATTTAGCCTCCGCTTCCCGATTTTGTGACAGCAGGTACCAGGTCCAGTTTAGCGCCAGGGAAGTGGTATCCAATGCCGTCAAAAAAAGCGTGAGCGCCTCATCCCGGACTTGTTGATCGCTCATCCCGCCTGCTCCACCGTTTTCATGCTGCGACCGGAGTAATAAGGAGAGCAGGTCTCCATTATCCCATTTGCTGCGTCTGCGTTCGTCAATGATGCTATAGATTGTGTGATCTAATCGCGCTTTAGCTTTGTAAAACCGGTTTGTACCCGGGAGGGGAAGTTTGAGCAACCATTCCGAAAAGGGTAAAGTGATCCTTCCAAACAAACTCATGACAGTATTCAGCGCCTGATTAATTTCCGGTGCTTCCCGTTCTATGTCCACATTGAACATCGTCTTCCCTGCAATAGATGTGCTCAACTTCACCATCTCTTCCATAATATCAACCGTCATGCCATCTTCCCAACCATTAATCAGTCGCGTAGCATACTCCGTCATGGCCGGCGCATACGATTCGATCATCTTGCGATGAAATGCCGGCTGAATAATTTGTGACTGGCGCTTATGGAACTCCCCTTCACTTGTCAGGAGGCCTTCGCCCAACAGTTCCTTTGCCATTTCCAATGGCCGACCCTTGACAAAATTACGATGCTGTGTCGTCAGCACTTCTTTGATAAAATCCGGGTGATTTAGCAGGACGACTCGAAACGGACCAATTTTGAAGTGAACGATATCGCCGTATTCGCGAGCGATCTCTATCAGGAAACCAAGGCTGTTCCGCCGGAAACTAAATAAATGACCTAAAGGAAGTTTAGTCTTCGGTCCGGGCGGAAGTTTAGTTTTATTTATGGTACTCATCCTTCAAGGGAATCAAAAATGATAAATAGCACAGCCAACCTGGATACCTGCACCGACAGCAATCATTAATCCAATATCACCGGGCTGGACAAGCCCCTTTTCCTGTGCATAATCCAGGGCACAAGTTAGAGAAGAGGAAAACAAGTCGGAGCCTTCCCCAACAGTGTCAACAAACCTTTCCAGCGGAAGATTCAAGGATTCGCTCAATCGCGCAATGAACCCGGATGAAATTTGCGGCGGAAAAACCCGGTCGATCCGGTTAAGTTCAAGTCCTTCCATTTGCAACAATTCCTGAACTGCGGGGAGAATACAGGCTATATACAATTCTTCAAGATTAGGGTCTTTCGCTACATGAAGATACGGTTTTATATTCCTGGTACTGCAAAAAGTCGTATACGTATCTATAAATTCTGTATGGCACCTGAATAGAAAACGGGAAAAGCCCCTGTTGTCGGATGGATGCGCATCCAGGATAATTGCCGAAGCGGTTTCGCGGACGCCCACCAGTTCATCGGGATACCAATCAGCGTTGTTTTCACTTTCCGCGGCAACAATCATGGCAGTCTTGCACTTTCCGGCTGCAATCATTTGTTGTACGACATAACAGGCATTCAGGAACCCTACTGAACCGTTAAAAATATCAAAGGCAAATGTTTTTTTAAGGTCCGGGCCCGGCGTAGTTGCATTCATATCCAACTCGCCCACCAACAATGCAGCATACGCAGGTTCAAGAAGATATTCGGTGCGATAGACGCCGCAATAAATTAACAGGTTGATGTCGCTGCATTGGTATGCGGATTTCTTCAGGCAGGTTGTAGATGCGCGATGAAGCAACTCCATTGAATTCTTTTTTCCGGTGGCTGCTTTCGGGATCGTTCCCACACTTTCAATTCGAATTCTGGGTGTATTCGGGCGGATTTGTAGCGTAGCACCCTGTTCGGCGCCGGAGTGACGAACGGGGTTCGGCGGTATATTTTGTCGCATTCGATCCGGCAAATCATCAAAAACATACAGTGCAGTACCGATGGTGAGTCCGGACGCGGAAATGCTAAAAACTACTTTATCCCCGGACTGAATCCTGTTGTTGCGAATATGATCGGCGATGGCAACGAAATGCGAAGTCGAAGCGGTATTGCCGCGTTGTTCCAGATTGTTGATCGTGTTGCCATCGTGGCAAATTTCGCTTTTCAGTAAAAAATTGATCTCGCGCCGCGCGCTGTTCAGTGTCATGCCCGAGGTCTGGTGCATGATCAAATGTTGAAAGATTTCGGGGGGCCATCCGGCCTGTTGAAGCACATTTATGGCGTGTTTCGCGCCGGCTTTGAGGGCTACGTCCGTCAGATTTACCGAATCCGTATACATGATCATTCCACCCTGTTCTGAAGATTTGGCGACACAGTAAGGACTGTAACGACCGAACGTTTGAAGGTTGATTTCCTGAAAACCGGCTTGGTTTCCAAGCGATTCTTCCAGGATCAGCGCGGCCCCGGCATCTCCCAGGGTCAAGCATGGAAGACGCGTATCCATAAAACTTTCGATCTCTTTTTGGGCAGTTTGGGTGAGGTGGGTGATGTATTCGCCACTCACCACCATGCCACGCCGGATGGCTCCGGTTTTAATTAAAGCGTCAACGATGTAGATTCCGGTAAACATGCCGGCGCAGGCATTGGTTATATCAAAAACCAGTGCATTGGTAAAACCGAAATATTTCCTGAGCTTGATAGAAGTGTTTGGTTCAAAAGAAACCAAATCCGGGCCGTCATATCTGGAGATGTTACAACAAATCAGCAGGTCTATATCCGTTGGATTATATTTTGATTTTGCCAGGCAGTCGGCAATAGCATTCCGCGCCAAATCAATGGAAAACTCATGCTGTCCGGCCATACGTCTGGTTTTAATGCCGGTAACCTTTTCCAGGGGGAAACGAATCTCATTTTTACAGCCCAGCAGCACCTCACTGGTGGAAAATGATTGAGGGGGAAGGTAGACTCCCAGACTCTCTATGACGGTGGTTGGGTTGTTATCCATAGCAGACTTGTTGCGGTGGGCTCTATACATACTTATCCTGGCATCAATCACTTCACAGATTCCTTATTATTTTCAATAACCAAAAGAACCAGCAAGCTCAAAATTGCCGCAAAAAAGCACCAAACAGAAATTAAATAATTCGTAAAAAAAAGGTAAGTCAGGATCAGCGAACCCATCATAACTGTAGCCAATAATTTCGTATAGCGTAAAGTGGAAAGAAATGGAGTAACGGCCATGGTCACAAACTTCAAAGGGCGCAATATGTCACGATGTGGAAAATCCAGATAGTAGCGGATATGACCGTTCTCTGCAACAGCCGAAATATCGTAATTAATCAGGCAATAGAATATATATAAAGATGTAACTCCTCCTAATAGCAAAAAGTAGAACAAGATTTTTTTTCTGCTTTTATCCGTTTCCATCAACCACATAATAAGTGGAACCCAAATTGGCCAAAATGGCTGTGAAATGAAGGAGTAGCTATAAAGAGCCGGTTTATACCATGAGGCGAAATCCGGGTTTTTTAAAGACAACCACAAAAAGCCTTCTGCGATTTGATGGAAACTAAAAACAATGGGCGTAGATGCAAATGCCAGCATTCGTCGGGGTTTTGTACGCTTAATAGCATAATATCCCGGGCCTAACAAACTTGCTCCTACTGCAAAACTTGCAGTTGCTGAGAAACACATAACTGGCGTTTTAATTAATGGTGTTGAGAATACCCAATGGCAATCCCGGAACTCATATCATTGAACGATAATTTCCTCTGAGCAAACCTATGTTTTTTATCGAACGAAATCCGGTTTTTGAACAGTTTTTTTAATGGAAAACCAGCGACCAATTACCATCTAAACATAATTTCTTAAAACCCACGCCCGCAACCGTTCCATCCCTTCTTCCAAAGAAACTTCCACTTCATACCCAAAATCTCGCCTTGCAGCGGAAATGTCGTACCAATGCGCGGTGGAAAGTTGTTGGGCGAGAAAAAGGGTGATTGGCGGTTCTGTGGAAATCCCGAAAATCCGGTAAGTCGTCTCTAAAAATCTACCTGCCAATTGGGCGATCCCCGGCGGCAAGCGTTTGGTCACAGGAGGAATTTCGCCGGTGGCCAGTAGTCGGTTGATCAGTTCAGCAATAGGTATGGGGGCGCCCTGGGAGATGAAATAGGTTTTACCTTCCACGGGGGCCGGGTCCAGGAGCAATTGGTTAAAGGCCTGCAGATGGGCTTTTACTGCATTGTCAATATAAATGCAGTCCACCCGATTGAGCGAGTTGCCGAGGATGCGGAGTTTGCCGGCTTTGGCTTTTTCGAACAACCGGGGAAGCAATTGGCAGTCTTCGGGCCCCCAAATCAGGTGCGGTCGCAGGGAGACCGTTTTCAGGGAAGCATCATTGGCGGCCATGACGCGTTTTTCCGCGATAGCTTTGGTTTGTGGATACCAGGCGTCATATTTTTTGGGATAGGGAAGGCTTTCGTTTTGGCCTTCCGAGTCTTTACCGTCGTACACCACGCTGGGCGAACTGGTGAAAACAAGGTTTCGGATGCCCAATTCGCGGCAGGCCTGCAGCACGTTTTCCGTACCGGTGACATTGGTACCGTAAAAATCTTCGTATTTGCCCCACATACCCATTTTGGCAGCAACGTGAAAAACTCCTTCGCAGCCCGCCATGGCGCGTTTCAGCACCGTGTACTCCGAGAGGTCGCCCTGGAAATGCGTCACCCCCAATTGGTCCAGCGCGGGGTGTTTCCCGCGGGAGAAGGTCGCTACTTCATGCCCCCGGGCGCACAGTTGACGTACAATGGCAAGTCCCAAAAAACCGCCGCCGCCAGTTACAAACAATTTCATGTCAATTCATTTTTTGCCCAAACCGCCAGTTTCTCCCGGATGATCTTGGCGTTATGTCGCCTGTCTACCGGAAAGCCGGGGTGAAAAAGCAGGGTTTTAATGGCTCCGGTCAGGGGATGCTCCGCCGCCCAGTCCAGCAGTTCCGCCCTGAGTTTTGCCTGGTCGATTGGGTTGCCGCCTTTTTCGGGTTCCACACATAACACCGCTTTGCCATTTACCCCCACCAATGCCGTTCGGAAAACATCCGGGTGTTTGTTGAAAATTTCTTCGCAGGGTATGGAATACAGTTCTTGTTCGCCCACGTTCACCCGATGCGCCTTTCGGCCGCAAAACCACAGGTTTCCTTCCGCATCAAAATAGCCGAGGTCGCCCATGCGGTGGCGAATCTGGTTGCCGTCCCGGATTTTGGCCAGTTTGGTGGCGTCTTCCCGATTAAAGTAGCTTCGGGTGACATTCCGGCCCTTTACCACAATCTCCCCGATCTCGCCCGGCGCCACTTCCAGGTCTTCGGACCAGTTGGGAATCGCTTCGTCGCTGATGCGGATGATGGCGATTTCCATACCCGCCACCGCCTTGCCAATACAAACCCCTGATCCGTTTCCGGTTTTTTCCTCCGCTTCCCGAAAAATCTGGCGACTCCCTACCTTGGTTACCGGCATGGATTCCGTAGATCCATAAGGTGTAAAAATCTGTACTTCCGGTGTCAGCATAGCAGAAAAGCGCAACAGGGCTTTGGTGGAAGCCGGCGCCCCTGCAGAAATCACCTGTTTAAGACCTGGAAGTTTAACTCCGTTTGCCGCTCCATATCTGCCAACCGTATCAATGAGCGCCGGCGAGCCGAACATATTGGTAATACCAAACTGTTTTATGGGGCCGATGATGTTTTTGGGATTAACGAAAGCCGGTTTGGTGGCGTCCATGTCGGGGATAATACTGCTCATGCCCAATGCCGGATTGAACAGGGCAAAAGGCGGGAAAGTGGGCATATTGATCTCTCCGGGCGAAAACGCAAAGGTATCGCGGATCATCTCCAGTTGTGCCCTGAAATTGCCGTGGGAATATACCACCCCTTTGGGTACGCCGGTGGAGCCGCTGGTGAAAAGGATGGCCGCTATATCCTCCGGCCCTGCGTCAAAAAACGGTCCTGGTCCTTCGCTCCGATCGAAATTACGGATGGTCTGCATTTTTTTTCCGCCCCAAAAGAGTCGGGGACCGAGCGTAACGGTTTTGCGAATTGTTTTTTTGCCCCAACCCAGGAGTACCCGCGCCGCATGCGCTTTGCTGATGCCGATAAACCCCACCGGTTCCGCTTCGGCGATGCATTCCTTCAGGTTTTTAGCGCCCATTCCCGGATCAATAAACACGGGAACGATGCCGGTTTGAAGCATGGAAAAGCCCAGGACAAAGAAGTCGAAACCCGGAGGCACCATCACCACCACCCGGTCGCCGCGCTCAAAGCCGGCAGCAAGCAGCCCCCGCGCTACACAGGCGGTTTCAAAAGCGAGTTCTTTGAAAGTTAGTTTTTGATAGCGGGTGATGCCATTTTTGTCAAGGCTGTTCTTCTCCGGAAATGCAATGGCGAGCGCATCCGGCCGGGAATCAGCCATTTCAAGGAGGGCAGAAGCAATGTTATATGGTGTCATGTGATGCGCCAAAAAAGTCAAGTACGAGCTTCCCGATGGCTTCCTGCTGGTCTTCTAAAATATAATGTCCGGAGTCTTCAAACCGATAAACCCGGGCCTCAGGCAGGTATTGCACCCAGGCATTGAGAATATGCCGGTCAAAAACCAGGTCTTTCATGCCCCAGGCAATAAGGGTTGGGGTGTTGCGGAACTGGCCCAGGTGTTCCTGCATGTCGGTAACCAGCGCGTATCCCGGATCGTTTTGTTTTAAAGGAACGTCCTGCACAAAACGCAGTGTGGCAATGCGGTTTTTCCAGGAATTGTAAGGCGCCGTCAGACCTTTACGGACGGCTTTGGACAGCCTGATTCGTTTTACCCCTTCAATGGTAGCGATTGCGCTGAAGGCATTAAATGCCCGGATGAAAAATGCGCCCACCCAAGTGCGGGCCAACCGGAGGGCAAACGGAAAACTTTTGCCCTGCGGCAAATGAAAAGCCGCCGTATTCAGGAGCACGATTTTTTTGATTGATGCGGGGTGCCGGTGCGCGTAGGCCATTCCGATGATGCCCCCCCAATCATGCACTACAAGATGGATATTTTGAGTAATGCCTTTCTTTTCGAGAAATGCCTCCAGGTCGTTCACCCGTTGTTCCAGTGTATAGCGGTACGCCGCATCATCCGGTTTGTCCGAATAGCCACAGCCGATATGATCCGGAGCCAGGCAATGAAAATATGGGGAAAGTTTTTGGAGGAGTTCCCGGTAATAAAAAGACCAGGTTGGATTGCCGTGAAGCATAACCACGGGCTCCCCGCTTCCTTCCTCCACATAGTGGTATCGGTGTCCACTAATAGTTTCAAAGTGGCTTACAAAAGGATATAGTTCCGGGCTTACTCCTTTCATGTTAATTCGAGTTTACAGCAATTGATCCTGTTTCCAGATTTCGGGACATTTTTAAGACTGAAAAGTACTGCGTCAATTCAAATGATTTTTTTTTATCTTTACTGAAATAAAATACTGCCCCACTTCTATGAGCTCCCGATTACCCATAAGTTGATAAGAAAGGAGATTTTTCTATGTCAACTTGTGGGTAATCGGGAGCTTCGTACTAAAATCCAAAGTGATCTCATGACACCTATTCCAACTTCATTAGTTGATACCCTGCGATGGCGCGCAGAGCACCAGCCGCACCGCCTGGCTTATCGATTTCTGGTAGATGGAGAATACGAGGAAGTTACCCTGACTTATAACGAGTTGGATCGCCGCGCACGCGCCATCGGAGCATTACTCCAGTCTACTGCAAAGGCCGGAGATCGGGCGCTTTTACTTTTTCCACCGGGGTTGGATTTTATTGCCGCCTACTTTGGTTGTCTGTACGCTAAGGTCATAGCTGTTCCGGTATACCCTCCTCATCCTGCCCGCCTGGAGCGAACTATGCCAATAATTCACCGAATAGCTGCCGATGCTAAGCCTGCCGTAGCGCTGTTAGCCACATCGCTCTTCGATGGATTAAAGACTCAAAATGCATTTGGGGAGGAGTTTGGCAATATAAAGTTGTTGGTAACGGACAACGATGAAAGGGGTGATTGGGCGGAGAAATGGCAATCGCCTGTGATTGACCGGAATGACATCGCCTTTCTCCAATATACATCCGGCTCGACGACCTCACCCAAAGGGGTAATGGTGAGCCATAGCAATCTGCTCCATAATCTGGGCCTTATTGAGGCGTCTTTCGGACTAACAAGTAAAACCCAGACCGTCTTTTGGTTGCCGCCTTACCATGATATGGGGCTTATAGGCGGCATATTACAATCCCTTTATACGGGATACCCGGTTACTTTGATTCCCCATTTGATGTTTTTGCAACGGCCTGTTCGATGGCTCCAAGCTATTACACGTTTCCAGGCCACGTGTAGTGGCGGCCCGAATTTCGCTTACGATTTGTGTATCAGGAAGGTTAAGCCGGAACAAATGGAACAACTTGACCTCAGTGCCTGGGAAGTCGCAATTAACGGGGCCGAACCGGTCTATCATAAAACATTGGATCAGTTTGCAGATTATTTTGCCCCTTGCGGTTTTCGCCGGGAGGCTTTTTTTCCGTGTTATGGTTTGGCTGAAGCAACATTAATGGTCACGGGTGGGCCGAAAGCCCGGTCGCCGGTGGTGCAACACCTGATAAATTCGGGGCTCGGGCAGAACCAGGTAATCATTTCTCCTGAAAAGCGGGAGGATACCCGGACGCTGGTAAGTTGCGGACAAAACATCTCCGATCAGCAGATAAGGATTGTTCATGCAGATACGCTGACGCCATGCCCTCCGGATCAAATCGGGGAAATCTGGGTGAGCGGCCCCAGCGTTGCCGGCGGTTATTGGAACCAACCATTGGAGACAGTATCTGCTTTTGGCGCGCACTTATCGGATAGCGGCGAGGGGCCGTTCTTACGCACCGGGGATCTTGGATTTCTGTATGAAGGGGAGTTATATATTACCGGACGTATCAAGAACCTGATTATCTCCGATGGAAAAAACCACTATTCGCAGGACATAGAAAGGACGGTAGAAGGAGCCCATCCCGCCATCCAGCCGGCAGGATGCGCCGTTTTTTCTATCAACAATGCTGAAAGAGAAGATATCATCGTCATTGCCGAGATGGAGCATAAAGTTGTTGCACAGGCAGAGGAAGTAAAAAAAGCAATCCGCCTGGCTGTCGCAGTCCATCATGAGTTGCGTATCGACGATATCAGACTAATTCATCCCGGGGGCATACCAAAAACCACCAGCGGTAAAATAAGACACTTTCTTTGCAAAACGAACTACCTGACCGGAGCTTTAAAAGAAATCACAAGAACATGAAATTCGGCATATTTATCGATCTGCAAATGCCCCGCCCCTGGCAGGAAGGGGACGAATCCAGACTTTTTCAGGAAGCCTTAGAACAGGTAGAGTTGGCGGATCGTATCGGTATTGACTATGTCTGGGTTCAAGAACATCACTTTCTTGAAGAGTATTGCCATTCCTCCGCCCCCGAAATCTTCCTGGCTGCCTGTAGCCAACGGACCAAAAATATCCGCCTGGGGCACGGCATCGTCGTGATGTCGCCCAAGTTTAATCACCCGGCGAGAGTAGCAGAACGCCTGGCTACGCTCGATATAATCAGCGGCGGGCGTGTGGAGTGGGGTGCCGGAGAGTCGGGCTCCCGCATGGAACTGGAAGGGTTCGGGGTCGACTTTGTGGACAAGCGCCCTATGTGGGCTGAAGCAGTGCAAGAGACTGCAAAAATGATGTGCATGGAACCGTATCCGGGTTTCCAGGGGAAATACTTCTCGATGCCGCACCGAAACGTGGTACCGAAACCTTTGCAGAAACCGCATCCTCCAATTTGGGCGGCTTGTTCGAACCGGGACAGCCTGAACCTTGCGGCCCAATTGGGCATGGGCGCGCTGACTTTCGCTTTTGTCAACGCAGATGAAGCGAAATTTTGGGTGGAAGAGTATTATGAAACGTTCAAAAACAAGTGCGCGCCCATTGGACAAGCTGTGAATCCGAATGTGGCGATGCTCACCGGATTTATGTGCGATAACGATTATGAAACCGCGATGGATCGGGGGCAGGAAGGCGCCCAATTTTTTGCATTCGGATTAGGCCACTATTGGCGCGATGGTACGCACATTCCCGGCCGTACTGATTTGTGGAGCGAATTTAAAAAGAAACCGGAATTTGATATTCAACAGATGGAGCGGGAAAGAAAGAAGGCCGGCATGCGGGGAATAGGAAACCCCGAACAGTTGATCGAAAATTTTCGCGCTTTGGAAGAGGCGGGTGTTGACCAATTGATTCTGTTGCAACAAAGCGGTAACTACCGTCATGAGCATATCTGTAAATCTATGGAACTTTTTGGAAGAGAAGTCCTTCCGCAATTTAAAGCGCGGGAAGCAAAACGGGTAAAAGTGAAGCAGGATGAATTAGCGCCATTTATTGCTGAAGCACAACGTAATATAAAACAGCCGGAGCAACTCAAAGAAGTGCCGCCGGTGGAGGCTTACCCGCTGATTTGGAATCGGATGGGTACCGAAAACCCGCAGGGTATACCCGACCGGCGACCCGGTATGACTGCATTATGGCAGATGCAGGTGGGTGGAAACCGCTCAAAGAAGCAATAAGATGAACACCAGAGAAATTCAGGATTGGTTGATTACGCGCATCGCGGAGCTGTTGCAATTAACTCCGGATACGATTGATATTCAGGAATCATTTTCGAACTACGGGCTATCCTCACTCGATGCGGTCACGCTTTCCGGCGACCTGGAAGAATTGCTTGGTCGCCGGCTCTCGCCGACCCTGGCTTATGATTATCCAAACATATTGACGCTTTCCCGTTACCTGACCGGGGAAACGGAAGACAGGATGTCTGCTGCACCCGAAAAACCGGTAGCCGATACTACAGCAGAACCGATTGCTATCATTGGCATGGGTTGCCGGTTTCCAGGGGCAAAGGATACCGAAGCCTTCTGGCAAGTACTCCGCGATGGTGTCGATGCGATCTCCGAGGTTCCGGCAGATCGTTGGCCGAAGCAGGCGTTCTTTCATCCCGATCCTTCCGTTCCCGGCAAAGCAATATCTTATTGGGGCGGATTCCTGGACGGCATTGATCAGTTTGATCCTTCCTTTTTCGGAATTTCGCCAGTGGAAGCCAAATACATGGATCCGCAACAACGGCTGCTGTTAGAGTTAGCTTATGAAGCGCTCGATGATGCCGGCCAAATTAAAACAAATCTCGCCGGCACTAAAACAGGGGTATTCATCGGAATTTCCATAAACGAATACGGTCAGATTCAATTTGGCGACCCTTCCATGATCACCAGCCATTCAGGTACTGGAAGCGCTTTATCTATCGCAGCCAACCGCATTTCTTATTTTTTTGATTTCCATGGACCAAGTATGGCCATCGACACGGCATGCTCTTCTTCCCTGGCTGCGGTACATCTGGCCTGCCAAAGTCTCCGGAGTGGCGAGTGCGGAATGGCGCTCGCGGGCGGCGTAAATATGATTCTGTCGCCGGCACACTCGATCGCTTTTACCAAAGCCGGTGTTTTGGCTCCGGATGGCAGGTGCAAAACATTCGACGCCCGCGCGAACGGTTACGTGCGTGGCGAGGGTGGCGGTGTGCTCGTACTTAAACCGCTTTCTTCCGCATTGGCCGATGGCGACCCCGTCCATGCTCTGATTTTAGGCAGTGCTATGAGTCAGGATGGCCGTACGAATGGATTGATCGCCCCCAGCCGGGAAGCACAGGAAGCCATGCTACGGGATGCCTGCCAGGCAGCAGGTGTTTCACCGGGCAGCGTTCAATATGTAGAAGCCCATGGGACGGGAACGCTGTTGGGCGATTCGATGGAAGCGAAAGCCCTCGGCGCCGTGATCGGTGAAAATCGCGCCAATGGCCCTTGTACGATCGGCTCCGTAAAAACCAATATCGGACATCTGGAAGCTGCCGCCGGAATTGCCGGCTTAATTAAAGTTGTGCTAAGCCTCCAACATCGAACCATTCCGCCGAGTCTGCATTATCATTCGCCCAATCCACATATACCTTTTGATGCGCTGAATCTTCAGGTTCAAAACGAGTTGAAACCGTGGCCGGCGGGTTCCGGCCCTGCCCTCGCAGGTGTGAGCTCATTCGGCTTTGGTGGAACCAACGTGCACGTGATCGTGCGTGAAGCGGGCATGAATAAGCAGGATGAAGCCGGCGACGAAGGGGTTGATTCAATTGCCTCCACCTGCCACCTGCTTCCGCTGTCAGCGACCAGTTATAAAGCGCTTCAATCGCTCGCCGGCGCCTTCCGGGAAATGCTTGCCGCTGATTTTTCTATCGCCACAAAAGACATCTGTCATGCCGCCGGTTTGAGACGCAGTCAGTATGACTACCGCTTGGCGGTAATAGGAAACTCGCGGGAGGAACTGTCCGCGAACCTTCAGGATTTCCTGCGGGAAGTACATGATCCCAATAGTAACAGAATTCCGGATCGTCAACCTAAACTGGCATTCGTTTTTTCAGGACAGGGTGGGCAATGGTATGGCATGGGCCGCGAATTGCTAACACAGGAACCTGTTTTTTTTAAAGCGATCGAGCGAATAGATCAGGCTGTCCAGGCGCACTTCGGGTGGTCTTTGATGGACGTACTTTGCGCAGAAGGGGAATCACGACTCGATGAAATCGACGTGGTACAACCCGCCATATTCGCTATTCAGGTTGCCCTTGCCGAACTCTGGCAATCGTATGGCATTACGCCTGATGCCGTGGCTGGACACAGCATGGGGGAGGTGGCCGCCGCGCATATTGCCGGCGTATTGAACCTGGAAGACGCCGTTCAGGTGATCTGCCGTCGCAGCCGGATATTAAAGCCCTTGCGGGGGCGGGGTAGTATGATGGCGACTGAATTATCGCCCGATCAAGCCGAAGCATTGCTAAAGGAGTATGACAATGATATTAGCATCGCTGTGATCAATAGCCCCACATCAACCGTGTTATCCGGGAATCCTGAAACCCTGAAAAAAGTGATGGATGCCCTACAGCGCCAAAATCTCTTTTGTAAATGGGTCAACGTCGATGTCGCATCCCATAGTCCTCAAATAGA
Organism: Bacteroidota bacterium; assembly: GCA_963169325.1. Taxonomy (GTDB): domain Bacteria; phylum Bacteroidota; class Bacteroidia; order Chitinophagales; family Saprospiraceae; genus M3007. The sequence continues at coordinate 20,409 of CAUJEY010000166.1, read as the reverse complement.
TCAGGTGCGCGTTGAATTGCTCCAGGCGTTGGACGGGTTGCACCCTCAACGGGCAAGGTTACCCATCTATTCGACGGTGACCGGCGCCCGCGGGGATAACCTCCCTTTCGATGCTGGTTACTGGGTGGACAACCTCCGGGAACCTGTGCTATTTTCCAATGCGCTCGGGCAATTACTCGATGACGGGTATTCCATCCTTATTGAAATCGGCCCGCATCCCGTTCTGCTCGGCGCCATACAACAAACCATCCAAACCCGCCGGCAGAAAGCCGGATTGCTTCCTTCGATGCGTCGGGAAGAACCGGAGCGCGAAGTCCTGTTCAGAACTTTGGGCGCGCTTTATACCGAAGGATTTTCAATTGCCTGGAACAAACTTTATCCAACCCGGGGTAAGTATGTTCATCTGCCTCCGATTCCCTGGCAACGCCGACGGTATTGGATGGATACTAAGCCGGCAACGTCGAAAGACCCGTGGCATCGGGCGCTGGCGAACGGCAAAAATCCCCATCCGTTATTGGGCGACCGGATTGACCTGGCGAACTCGCCTGCTGCTTTTGTATGGCAAACAACGTTCGACACCGCAGTTTTGCGATTTTCGGAAGATCATCGGATCGAAGAGGAGATCGTGCTTCCTGCCGCCGCATATATTGAAATGGCGTTACAAGCCGCTGAAGAAACAGGTTTAAAAAATTCGCATGCGCTGACTGATTTCGTTTTCAAAGCGCGCATGACGTTACAAAACGGAGCGTCCCGGTCGGTCCAGGCACTGTTATCTGCTGAACAAGAAGGCCGGTTCCTGTTTAGCGTTTATAGTCGTACTGCCCCGGAAGCGGATTGGATACTACATGCTTCTGCCACTTTCATCCCGCAGCAGGCTGCCGATGGTTTGGCGGCATCCATGGAAACTCCCCCCGATGTGATTTGCCAACAGAGCACATCCCGGTTTACCGCAGAAGAATTTTATCAAACCTTACAGTTGTATGGCCTGCAATATGGGCCGGCTTTTCGCGGGATTCAACAGGTATGGACTAAAGACAATCAATCATTGGGTCGTATCAAATTACCCGAGTCCCTTCAATATGATCGTGACGCCTATCAAATACACCCTGCGTTATTGGATGCCTGCCTGCAGGTACTGGCCGCGACCCTGAGCGCTTCCGCTGAACATGATCTTTACCTCCCGACCGGATGCGCGCGCATCCGGTTCTATTCGCCGCCGGACCTGCTGGTATGGAGTCACGTATCCCTGCGATCTGAGCCTGCGTCAGGTACGGACCTTGTCGATGCCGACATCGTCATATCAAATGACGACGGCCAAATTGTTGCCGAACTTATTGGCTTCCGCCTGCAACGCACCGGCAGGCGTAAACGCCGTTTGCAGCCCCTGCAGGATATCTGGCTGTATCATTTGCGCTGGCAAACCGAAGGAAAATCGGGCACATTGCCTGTTACCTCCGGGGAAAAAAAGCGATGGTTGATTTTTGCAGACGATGAAGGTGTAGGCGAAGCATTGGCGAAGCAGCTGGAGGAGGGTGGCGATTACTGTTATCTGTTGCCGTGCAAAGAGACGATCGCAAAGATGGAAAGTGTACCCGATGGCGCTTTTTTTGAAATATTAGAGCGCCGCCTGAAAGAAATACCCGCACCGTTGTATGGTATTATTCACTTATGGAGCCTTTCCATTCCACCGTCATCTTCAGAAGTTTATACAAGTACGGATACAATGTCCATGCTCGGCACAGACAGTATATTGTTGCTCGTGCAGGCTTTAGCCCGGCGACTTGCCGGAATGCCTCGTTTGTGGTTAGTGACACGCGGCGCCCAGCCGGTCAAATCCGGAGAGCCGGTCGCAGTGGAACAATCCGCTTTGTGGGGCTTGGGGAAGGTGATTAGCTTTGAGCTTCCCGATCTCCATTGTATCCGCATTGATCTTGATCCGCAGCAATCCGAAGCAGAGACTGTTCCACTGCTGTTCAAACAGGTTTCAATAGAAGATATGGAAGATCAAATCGCCTTCAGAGCGGGTATCCGTTTTGTGCAACGGCTTTTACCTTTTATACCTGAACCATCGTCCTGCATACCGGAACTATCCCTGCGGGCGGATGGCACGTACCTGATTACCGGCGGCATGGGCGGGTTGGGGCTCGCCACTGCAACATGGATGACACAACGGGGCGCCCGGCGCCTGGTATTATTGGGCAGAAGCGAACCCGCTCCGGAGGCGATGCATATCGTGAAACAGATGCGGGATAAAGGCGCTGAAGTGCTCATCGAGCAAGCAGATGTAAGCGATTCGGCGCAACTGGAACGGGTATTCAAGAAGATCGACCAAAATATGCCCCCGTTGCGGGGCGTAATTCACGCGGCAGGGGTGTTGGATGATGGCTCCCTGCTCAATCTGGATCCGGTGCGGATGAAAAATGTCATGGCGCCAAAGGTGGAAGGCGCCTGGAACCTGCACGCTGCGACGATCAACCGCCCGCTGGATTTCTTTGTCCTCTTTTCCTCCGCAGTCTCGGTGCTCGGATCACCGGGTCAGGGGAACTATGCAGCTGCAAGCGCCTACCTGGACGCAATGGCTTATTTTCGTCGTAATCTGGGACTTCCCGCAATAAGCATCAACTGGGGCCCCTGGGCGGAAGTCGGATTGGCTGCTGAGGCGACTGAAAGGTTGAAGGAGCAAAACGCTTCCACACAACACCTGATTAAGGTGATAAAAATTGATCAGGGTTTGGAAATGTTGGAACAACTGCTCACAGCGCCAACGCCTCAGATGGTCGTATTACCCTTTGATTTGAAGCATTTGCTCGAGCTTTACCCGGCCGCGGCAGGCATGCCGTTTTTTACAGAAGTCGGCGGAAGCGACACCCATGTTGCCCGGCTCTATGCGCGACCGAACCTGCGTCAGCAGTACGTCGCACCCCGGAATGAGCTGGAGCGCAAACTCGCCGAGTTGTGGCGGCAGACGCTGCATATCGATCGCATCGGCGTTCAGGACTCCTTTTTTGAACTCGGCGGCGATTCGGTACTCGCAGCACAAATCCTGGCATTATCCCAAAAAACGTTTGGAATCCGTATCAACCCGCAGGATGCGTTCCAGGCCTTTACTATTGAACGTCTGGCAGAAATCCTGGAGGCTGCAATCCTTAGCGAGATTGAAAAAATGAGTGAGGAAGAAGCCCAACAACTACTTTCGAAGAATAACTAACTTGTCGAAGATGGAACTTTCACCGGCGAAACGTGCCCTATTGGAAAAGTGGCTGCAGGGGCAAGCCGACAACGATACGACAAGTATTCCCCGGCGCCCGTTGCATAGCCCGATCCCACTCTCTTTTCCACAGCAGCGCCAATTGTTTCTGGAGATGCTCGAACGGGGCACCGCGGTGAATAATCTCTCGGTTTTTCTTGAGATCAGGGGCAAACTGGATATATCCGCCTTGGAACAAAGCGCTAATCAGATCATGGCGCGTCACGACGCCCTGCGCACCCGCTTTTCTTTTAGACAGGGAATACCCGCTGCCGAGGTTTTGGATGACTTAACAATTCCGCTTTCAATCGTCGATCTGCAAGGAACAGAGGTAACAGAACAGGTGACCGAAGCACGTCGAAAGGCGGAGCAGGAAGTTTTGCGGCCTTTCGACCTGACGCAGGCGCCATTGATACGCCTTCAGCTTTACGTATTAAGCAACGAGCAGCATCTGGTGCTCCTTATTGTTCACCATACTATTGCGGATGGTTGGTCTTTAGGCGTATTTCTGCGGGAGTTGCTGACGTTCTATCAGGCCGTCACCGGCCGCCGCCCCCCCCAGGCGCCTGAACTGTCCATCCAATATGCCGACTTTGCCCATTGGCAAACGGATCAAATACGTGGCCGGGCGCTGCAACCATCAATGGCTTATTGGGAAAAACAATTAGCCGGAGAACTTCCTGCTTTGGAATTGCCGATTGATCAGCAACGCGGCGCAAAGCAATCTTTCTCAGGCGGTACCTATCGTTTCGCACTTTCCGCGGAGTTGACGGAATCCCTCGAACATCTGAGCCGGCAGGAAGACGTCACGTCGTTTATGACCTTGCTTACGGCGTTTTATGTGTTGCTTCATCGTTATAGCGGACAAGATGATATCCTGGTGGGAACGCCGGTAGCGCATCGTAATCTTCCGGAGCTGGGGCATTTAATCGGTGTTTTTATCAATACGCTGGTTCTTCGCACTGACCTTTCCGGTGATCCGGGCTTTCGCGCGTTGCTCAAACGTGTGCGGGACGTCTCCCTGGAGGCTTATGCCCATCAGGATGTGCCTTTCGAGCAACTCGTGGAAGCGTTGAGGCCGAAGCGTGATCTCAGCCGTACGCCACTGTTCCAGGTAGTTTTTAACCTGCAAAATTCGCCGATGCCCAACCTGGAAATTCCAGGCCTTGAAATGCGTTTTCTGGACATCGATCGCGGCGTATCTCAATTTGAGTTGACCTTGATGATATCGAAGTCGGAAGGGCAATACCGCTGCGTTGTTGAATATAACAACGATCTCTTTACGCCGGCGACGGTTGCCAGAATATTCCAGTCTTTTCAAATGCTTCTGGAGCATGCAGTTGCCCAACCTGATTGCCCGATTTCCAGATTGCCAATAGTCGCCAAAGCGGAGTTGCACCGTCTTGTTTATGAGATGAACCGGACTCCGCTCGGTTATCCGCGCGAAAAATGTGTACATCAGCTTTTTGAAGCACAAGTCGAACGAACGCCGGACGCAGTCGCGGTTATCCACAATGATACTTCGATTACCTATCTCGAACTTAACCAACGCGCCAATGTGTTGACCAGGCATTTGCAGACACTGGGTGTTGGTCCGGGCATTCGGGTTGGCATCTTTATGGAAAGATCTTTGGAAATAGTTGAAGCGCTACTGGCTGTACTCAAGGCGGGCGGGACATACGTGCCCATGCACACCTCCTTTCCGAAAGAACGGGTGCAATTTATCCTGAAAGATGCGCAGGTGCGGGTGTTGCTGACCAATATGGATATTGAGCCCTCGGAGGAACATCAAGTTCATGTTGTCCATTTGAATGAAGATAAACGATCAACAAAAAGTGATGGTTCAAATCCCCAAATCAATATTACCTCCGACAATCTTGCCTATATCATCTATACCTCGGGCTCGACCGGGCGCCCCAAAGGGGTCATGGTGCATCATTCGGCACTGGTAAATTTCCTTTGGTCCATGCGTTTACGGCCAGGAATAAATGCGGGCGACGTGCTGATATCAGTGACCTCCCTTTCTTTCGACATCGCGGCACTGGAGTTGTTTCTGCCTTTAATTGAGGGAGCAAGTGTAGTGATAGCGAGCGAAGAGATGATTACCAACCCGAAAATGATCGGTCAGGCGATCAGTCGTCATCACGTCAATATCATGCAGGCAACCCCGGCTACCTGGCAATTATTGCTCGAAACGGGTTGGGCAGGGGCGCCGGGATTGAAAGCGCTTTGTGGCGGCGAGGCATTGACACGGTCATTGGCTGATCAGCTTTTGGATCGCGTTGGCAGTTTATGGAACATGTACGGCCCCACCGAGACGACGGTATGGTCCGCAGTTGGCCAAATACATAAAGGAAATAGCCCAATTACTATCGGGCAACCTATCGGCAACACGCAGCTTTATGTATTGGATCGTCATCTGCAACCAGTACCTATTGGTGTGGTTGGAGAATTACATATAGGGGGTGAAGGTTTGGCGCGGGGTTATCTGAATCATGCCCAATTGACCAACGAGAAATTTATACCCGATTGTTTCCATTCCAAACCCGGTGCGCGATTGTACAAGACAGGTGATCATGCCCGTTATTTGCCGGATGACTCCATCGAGATACTGGGTCGTATGGATGATCAGGTGAAGGTGAACGGCCACCGTATTGAATTAGGCGAAATTGCAGCCGTGTTGATGCAACATCCTTGTGTCCAAACAGCCATTGCGATTACCCGGACAGAGCGCTCTGGAAACAAACGATTAGTGGCTTATTTTGTCCCGCACCAGGACCAATCTCCGGGTGTTGGTGCACTACAAGACTTCCTGAGGAAAAAGTTGCCTGCCTATATGATACCCGCTGTCTTCATCCAAATGAACGGATTACCCTTGACGCCTAATGGAAAAATAGATCGGAATTCTTTGCCGGTGCCTGAGGATATTCGTCAACTATCGGGATATGTTGCCCCGCGAAATAAAGAGGAACAAATATTAGCCGGCATCTGGCAAAATGTGCTCGATATAGAGCAGGTGGGGATTTATGACAACTTTTTTGATCTTGGCGGCGCTTCGATTCAGAGTATTCAGATCGTGGCAAAAGCCAATATTTCCGGGTTGCGGCTCAGTGTGGAGAATATATTTGAGTATCAGACCATCGCCGGGTTGGCCGATTACCTCAATGGGGAGATGTAATTCAGATAATGCCAAATTTATAAATATCCATTGATGGATAAATTAATAAATAGAGAAACCATAAAGTAGCGCCAACACTTATTGGTATCAGGATATTGTCATTGATAGTATTTCCTGCAAGAATTTCAGCAGCCGCTCCGACAACCGCGGCAACGCTGCAAATCAAGTATTCGCCAAACCGGTATTCAATCTTTGGACTCAACAGGATAACGATTAGGGCTACTACTACGAAAGCAACACCCCCCTCTAGGCTTCTACCCCTGATTTTTGTACGGCCAAAACGCCTGCCTATCAAAGCGGAGGCAGTATCAGAAAAGGTCATTATCAAAAAACCTAAAATAGTAACGTATTTAGGAAAGACAATTACACAAAACGTTGCTGCGATAAAAAAACAGGTCACGCCATTAAGATTTTTTATTTGCGCGTCGCGTTCATATCGCCGCAGTATATAGGCAAAGGTGCGATAAAAAAACTCGGCAGATGGCCTGTGAAAATTCTTGGCAATATCCATGAACAGGATTGTCAGGGTTATTGGGATCAAAATCTGCAGTGCTAATCGATTACTGATAAAAAAGTAAATCACCGGGAAAGCCAGTGAAGTCAAGTGAAACAGCTTTCTTCGTATTTCAGCTTGAAAGTTATCTTCTATGTAAATCTTCCGCGAATCCTCATCTTGCGCTAAGCGATATTTTGTGTCTGTATCTTTTGACATTTTGTTTTATTTTTTTTATCGAATTGTATGACGCATGCCAAGGAGGTACCCAATGACAGTAACAATCTGATGTGCGGCAAAAATAAAAACTATCGAAAATAAAACATGACCAAGGGTAACCGTCATAGCCAATGATAATACCAGCCATACCCCTGCCAGCAAATCAACCTGATCTAAAAAGTAAAAAATGGGTAACCATAAGCCATGGCCCGCGGCTCCCGAAGGAATATCCAGCTGTCTTTTCAAATAACTATTGGGAAGTTCACTCAGCATTGCAGCAACTCCCATTAAGAACCCAAACAATGGTGGATTTATAATGCCGTAATCTATTATTTCCAGCGACTGTAATTTTGGAATTTTATGAAAAACTGCGGCCTGCAATGAAACGATCGCCCCTGTCCCAGCACTAAAAAGGATAATACCCCGGAACGTTTTGTTATTACCAAACACCCGCCTTTGCCGATGTGTCAAACCGAAATCGAGGGGGTAGGTTAAAAAAGTTAAACACTTGAACCGAATACAAAATCCGTTTGCTATTGCCCCGCCAAGCAATGGCAAAAACAAATACGCTGTTCGGAGAAGATCAGCCAGCATTATTTGGTAAAATATTTGATTAAAAAATGTTATAAAGGATAATTCCAGCGCCGGATAAAAGGCTCCAGATTTTCGGCCACGGTTTTCCTTTCCTCCTCCGCTATTTCATGTTGTAAGCGAACAAAACTTTTTTGACGGTCTACAAACGATTTTAACTTATTCTCACAATAACCGAAATCATCGAGATGGATCGTTTCATATATTTTTCGCATACTTTCCATGGGCTTTTGAACAAGGTCTTCATACGGTAATTCAATCAGTTGCCCCGCTGGAATCAGGTCTTTTTCCGCCAAATAGCGCTGCATCATTTTAGAATAGGTGTCTAAGATAATCGAATTGATGTCGGCCGGCATGCTTTCTTTTAAAGCATAGACACGTTGTATCACTTTCCAGAATTGTTTATTGGAAACGTAAACTTCGTACGGATTTCGGTGGACAAAAATGAATTTTGCATTTGGAAAAAGAGAAAGCAACAGCTTTATTCGCGCCGTATTGGGCGGACTTTTAAGCACCAACTGTTTGCCTTGGCCGGCCAGTGAAATTTTTTTAAGTAAAAATACGAATTCCGCTTTCCAGGCTTCTATTTCAGACTCGGGTATGCTTTCGAACAAGACGTATTTTTGGAATTGGTACTTCATCATGTTCGGGAAAAAATAACCCCATTGCCCTCCCCGGGGGGTTAAGAAAGTCGTCATTGTGGCATCTTCCTCACCTGGGAACCGGAAAGATAAGGGAACTCTGTGGACGGAATCTTTAAGGTTAAAGGTTTTGCAAATGAATTCAAATACCGGTAACAGTATTTTTTCACTGCTTAGCATTATTTCAGGCAATACCATTTGAAAATTGGAATGGTAGCCCAGGCGATCGTCCAATACCAATAACTGATGCAGGTAAGAAGTGCCACTGCGGTAAAAGCCAAGGATAAAAACAGGATGTTTTGTTATCCTGTGCTGGCTCACCTTTTTATTATACATGGCCAGTTCTATCCAGCGCAGCGGCTCAAACAGAATGGTTTTAATCAACCAGGGGGGTAAATTTTTAATTTTTTTAGGCGTAATTCCCCCGTTTTCAACTACGATTTTCAGGAAAGTGTAAATCGGCAATGGAAAAAGTCGGTTCATGAAAATAGGTAGCCTGTTTATTTCAACAACGTTACATTCCCTTTATTTTCAAAAATCTGCCCATTGCCGCAGCGTACCCGCAGGTACCAGCCGTAGGAATCCGGCGTGGATTCTTTGCCCCGGAAGGTACCGTCCCAACCCAGGTGTTCGGGGTCTTCTGTCTTGTACACTTCTTCTCCCCAACGGTCGTAGACGATAAACAATAATTCGGTAATGTTGGTACCCCGCACCCGGAACATATCGTTGTTACCGTCGCCGTTGGGCGTAAACGCTTTGGGTACGAAAATATAGGGATCGCGACACTCCGTTTCCATAAAATAAACCGTAACCGAGCCTGTGGCTGTACAAAGATCATCGCCGGTAACCGTCACGGTGTACGTTTCCTGTCCATTCGGAGAAGCGATCGGGTTGGGAATGTTGGCATTATCCAAACTGCCCGCCGGCGTCCAGGAATAGGAATATTCTGCAGCCGTTCCACTTGCCGATGCAAGCAAAGCAGTGCTTTCGCCCGTACATATCGTATCCTTGCCTGCAACTTCCACTTCGACGTTTACAATAATAATATTTACCGTAAAGCTGGTATCGGCTACGCAACCGGCGAAGTTGGTAACCTGAAGTGTTATGGTGTACTGACCCCCCGGGCCGCTCGCTGTTGTTGCAGGCGCAGTTGGTTCATCAATGTCCAATATGCCGGGCTCGGCCGACCAAAGCACGGTATCGCCCGGATTCAGGTTCAGCGCTGTTAAGGTAATTTCTTCATTGGCGCAAGCCGTCTGCGGTACCAAGCCGTTTGCCGTAACGGTCGAGACAACAACCGTTACCGTAGTGGAATCTGCACATCCATTGTTGTCTAATACCCGGACAATGTACGTACCGTTCATTTCTTCCGTTGCATCCTGGATATTTGGATTTTGCGCGGTCGATTCAAAGTTGGCAGGGCCGGTCCAGTTGAAGGTGTAGGGCGCCGTACCGCCTGTTGAAGTACTTATCAATTCGATCGTAGCGCCTTCACAAACAGGGCTGTTCGATGCTGCTGTCACAACCGGAGGTATGGGGCCTGTCAACCCGACAGAGCAGGTATTGGTGCAGCCGGTCCCGTCCGTGATCGTCACGGTATAAATACCTTCTCCCAAACCGGAAATGGTCTGCGTAGTATCCTGGGTATTCCAAAGGAAAGTATAGGGTGCCACACCACCGCTGGGCGTTACTGTAACGCTGCCATTATTGGTAATACACGACATCGGTTGTTGCACCACGCTGCAATTTGCAATTACCCCCTCAACAGGCGTCAGGGTGACCGAACAGGTGGCCGTGCATCCCGCAGCGTCGGTGACGGTCACGGTGTAAGTGCCGCCGCCTAAACCGGTTACCGTCTGGGTGGTATCTTGTGTGTTCCACAAATAAGTATAAGGCGCCGTACCGCCGCTGGCCGTCACGCTCACGATGCCGTCGGTCATACCACAAGTGGGTTGCTGAACGGCATTGCAGGTAGCCAGCGGACCTTCCGACGGGTTTAATACGAGGGAACAGGTGGCGGTAAAGCCGTCTGCACTCGTCACGGTCACGGTGTAGGTGCCGGATCCGAGATTGGAGACTGTTTGCGTGGTATCCTGGGTGTTCCACAAATACGTGTAGGGCGGGGTACAGCCACTGGCCGTTACGGTAATGATTCCGTTGTTCAAACCGCAGGTCGGTTGTTGTACGACGCTGCAATCGGCGGTTACTCCGCTGATGGGCGTCAGGGTGACGGAGCAGGTGCCGGTACACCCGTTGGCGTCGGTGACGGTGACGGTGTAGGTGCCGCCGCCTAAGCCGGTTACCGTTTGGGTGGTATCCTGGGTATTCCAAAGATACGTATAGGGCGCGGTTCCGCCGCCGGCGGTGATGCTCACGGTGCCGTTATTCAAGCCGCAGTTGGGTTGCTCGACGGCAGTGCAATCAGCAGTCAGTCCGCCGGTGGGCGTCAGGGTGACAGAGCAGGTGGCGGTGCATCCCGCAGCGTCGGTGACCGTTACGGTGTAGGTTCCGCCGCCTAAGTTCGGGACGGTCTGCGTGGTGTCTTGCGTGTTCCACAAATAAGTATAAGGCGCCGTTCCGCCGCTCGCCGTCACGCCCACGATGCCGTTGTTCAAACCACAAGTGGGTTGCTGAACGGCATTGCAGGTGGCGGTTGGGCCTTCCGACGGGTTTAACACGAGGGAACAGGTGGCGGTAAAGCCGTCTGCGCTCGTCACGGTCACGGTGTAGGTGCCGGGTCCGAGATTCGAGACGGTTTGCGTATCATCTCCAGTGTTCCACAAATACGTGTAGGGTGGGGTGCAACCGGAAGCCGTCACGGTGATGATACCGTTGTTCAAACCGCAGGTCGGTTGTTGTACAACGCTGCAATTGGCGGTTACTCCGCTGATGGGCGTCAGGGTGACGGAGCAGGTGCCGGTGCAGCCGTTGGCGTCGGTGACGGTTACCGTGTAGGTGCCGCCGCCTAAGCCGGTTACCGTTTGGGTGGTATCCTGGGTATTCCAAAGATAAGTATAGGGCGCAGTTCCGCCGCCGGCGGTGATACTCACCGTGCCGTTATTCAAGCCGCAGCTGGGTTGCTCAACGGCAACACAATCGGCAGTCAGTCCGCCGGTGGGCGTCAGCGTCACCGAGCAGGTGGCCGTGCAGCCGGCAGCGTCGGTTACGGTCACGGTGTAAGTGCCGCCGCCCAAACCGGTGACGGTTTGGGTGGTATCGGTGGTATTCCACAAATAAGTATAGGGCGCAGTTCCGCCGCTGGCCGTCACGCTCACGATGCCGTCGTTCAGGCCGCAAGTGGGTTGCTGAACGGCGTTGCAGGTGGCGTTTGGGCTACCTAAGGTGACCTGTACGGTATCGGTCAGGGTACACAACGAATCGCTGGCCGTTACGATATAAGTGCCGGGTGGTACTGCCGTCGGGTCAAGCGTATCGGCAATTCCGAAAGTAGACCAGACTACAGACGGTAGGTTTGTATCGGCCGTCAGTGCGGCTTGGTTTGTGCAAGTTTCCACATCCGATGCTTCTAAAAAGGGCACAGGCTGGCGAATGACAAGAATTGATTTTATAGTATCGAAACAAGTTGAATCACTGACCAACAAAGTATAGTTGGTGGTGGAGTCCGGATCGGCCAGTACATTGCGGGTGTCCGGGTTGTAGGTAATCCCGTCCGGCGGAATCCAGCTGTAGGTAAGGGAGGGGCTGCCGTTTACTTTGATGATCACCGGTGAGCCGTCGCAGGTAAATCCGGCGGTTTGAATAGTTACATCCGGAAATGCCCTGGCCGTAAAATCACGTGAAACGGTATCCACACATCCAATGGCAGAGGACACAATCAATTGGATGTTCCCGGCCGCGGCGTTGGGCATGGTGAACGCCGGCGGCGTTTGGTTGGTACTCGTTATGGTATCATTGATCGTCCAGTTCCACGAGGTAATGGTACTGGAGGTGTCCAACGAATTATCGGTAATTTCGAAGGTTATAATGTTATTGGCGCAAACCTGCTGAAGATTAAAATCCGCTTTGAGGCTCGATAAGACTCCGATGTTGACCGTGCCGGTAATGGTACAGCCGCCGGCATCTGTTGCGGTCACCGTATAGGCGCCGGCGCCAAGGCCGGTCAGGTTTGAGCCACTATACATTGAGCTGCCCGGTCCGGTCCACGCATAGCTATATGGAGCAGTACCCATAGAAGCGATGGCTGATGCCGTGCCGGTCAAATCACCTGCGCAAACTACGCTGGGTGTGTTGTTGAGGGCCAGGGCCGGCTGAACGTGCCAAACCACCAGACCTGTGGCCATGCCCGTACAGCCTGAGTTTTGATCGGTCACCGTTACTGCAACGGCGGTATTACCGGCGAGGCCGGTTAATTGTGCGGTATTTTGATCCGAAATATTCCAGTCATATTGATAAAGGCCGCCAGGAGGTGTGACTAAAGCGGTTGCCGTACCGTTATCAATTCCCGGGCATGCTGCCCAGGCGGTGGCAATATTTACCGTCAGGCTGTCTATTTCGGATACTGTTACCGGGGTGATCAGTTGGCAGCCTTTGGCGTCCGTAGTGGTTGCCGTGTATTGGACGCCGGGTACAAGCCCGCTCCCAACAGCGCCTACGATTCCATTGCTCCAGACGGTGGAGTAGGGCGTCGTACCGCCGCTCACCACCACGACCATCACGCCGGCACTCCCGTTGCAGGAGGGAAATGAGGTGATCACATCAGCCTGAAGCGCCGCCGGTTCTGTTACCTGCACCGATCCGGCTGCCGTTTGGCCGGCATTGTCAGATACGGTGACCGAGTAGGTGCCGGCGTTTATTCCTTCTATGGTTTGTCCCTGTTGGGTGTTGCTCCATACAAAAGTATAAGGCGCAACGCCGCCGGAGGCAAGCGCCGTGGCAGAACCATCCGAATAGCCGGCGCAGGCAGGCGACGTGGAGCTGATAGATAAAGTGATGGATTGTGTAAATCCATTCGTTATACCTCCAAGGGCGAACAATAGCATTAAAAGCAGAATACGCATCATTGGAGTATGTTTTATATAGTTGACAGCCATAACATTGCAATTCATGGTTTTGGATATATCCGGTGTGTACTTGCGATTGACCCCGCTCATTTTTGTGTCCCCGGTTGAGTGTTTGACAACGCGCCACAATCGAAGGATTTCATTTCGACAATCATTACCCTTCGCGCTTTCGCTGCTTTGACACTATATATAGATGCTTTCCCGGCGCCAGGAACATTACTTTCTCGCGCTTCCTTAGAGCCATCGTATATCGATTTTATTATAAACCGGCCTTGTTTATAATATTCAGCAATGTCCGTCTCTCCCTCAAATTTTTGCAAATGGTTCAACAGACAGTCAACCCGGCGGTGCGTGAGTCGTTCATTATAGGCGGCATTGCCGAGCGGTGAGGCAAAACCGGCAATTGTAACGGTCCAGCATTCCCCGCTTCGTAGTTTGTCTGTCAGGTATTCCCGGAAAGCCCGCAGCCGCAACCATTCGCCCTGTACCAGGGAATCAAAAAATGTTTTCATTTCTATTTTCCGGGGATCGGTTTCGGCCATATTCGCGCAACACTCATCCAGATATTTTTCTCTACGATTGAAATAGCCTATCGAATCGTAATGCCTTTTCCGCCTGTCGGTATATGCTAAATAAGTGCCTGCATATAACCAGTCGGTGGTCATATCCGTATTCATCTTGCCCTGATCGGGTACATCATTGTCGTAATACAATGTTATAGGTAGCGTAATACGCCTCAGGTACAGGGTATCATAAAGATGCTGGAAAGGTTGTTTTACTAAACCCAACGTATCCGTACGGCGACCTTTGTTGGCTGAGGCTGAGTTGTTATCCCCATAGTATCCCTCCCGCGATGCAGCGATATTATAGCGCCGGTCGTAAAAAATAGTTTCATTAAATTCGTTGTTCCCTTTCTCACTCATGCGAGCGATTATTTTTTCGTCGCCGGTGTTGGCTATCGCCGTTTCTCTTAAAACAAAAGAAATTGAATCAAGCGGTTCTTTTGTAAAATCGTCAAAGACCCGCACTGTATATTCCAACCCTTGGGTGATATACAAATTGCGGCGCAACGTGGTGTCACGGGTAAAGCCCAGGGTGGATGCGGCGGCGGAATCGGCAGTAAAGCCAAATTTAGTGCCCATAACCCGGTATGCATGATCTACTTTAAGGTCGTAATGGGCAAAAGAATCCGGATGATCGCGGTAAATCAAAGATTCCAGGGGGGCGCCTGCCGGGCCGGTTTCGAGAGATCCATCGGAATTGTGGCCGGCCAGATCATAAAAATAAAGGTCGGCGCCTAAAACCGGTTTTTTGCTGTCGGCATCGTACACGAACACATTGAGGTCGATTTTTATGGGTCGCAAATAACAACGTTGCTCCAGACATTTGCCCCAAGCATTGTCAAAGGTTTCAAAACTGATCGTGTCGCTGGAATAGCCGGATTTGCCGGTGATTACTACATAGTTTTTATCTGCCATCAAAGGGAATGTATGGGTATAGCCGGCTACCTCTATGCGGCGTATTTCCGTCAATCCGCCGGCTGTTTTTTCCATCAGGCGCATTTCCGTTTGGGCAAGGGGCTCAAGGGTTATCTTGTGGAATACGTCGATTTTGATTTCCAGATTTTTCTGTGTGCCATAAAGGTTATAACAACATTCTTCCTCCGAAAAATTGAGGCTTCCACCCCGGTTAGAAGCAAAAAACTGCATGTTGCAGGCTTCGGAAATGGAGAAAAACACGTCGTTGGCGCCGGAGTTGAAGGGCGGCGGCATCGGCGCGGGGCCGGTCCAGCCGGACTTGGCCCGTTTGGAGCGGAAAATATCAAAACCGCCAAGATTCATTTGGGTATAACTATTGGAACTGAAATAGAGCGTGCTATCGCCACTATAATAATAAGGCGATACATCATCTCCGCCGGTATTCACCGATTTCAGGTTTTGCGGCGCCGAAAAAGAATCTTTTTCTATCCGGCTGTACCAAATATCTTTTTTGCCCGAGCCGCCGGGGCGGTCGCTGACAAAAAACAGGGTTTCGAGCGTATCACCCGGCAAACGCCCGATATTCGGCTGCGTCGTAGTGACGTCTTTCAGGTTGATATAATCCGGTAATTTTTCCGCAGGGCCCCAGGCGCCGGGGCCCGTACTTTTTCGCCGGTATAATTGAAACTGAATAATCGATTCTTTTTCATGGTCGGCCCGGGCAAAGTACTGAACCGTCCGGTCCGAATTAAAAGCCAGGTATGCCGTGTGTGAATTGCCCTCATTCAGGTCGGTGCCTTGCGTTCGCAGGCTGTCGCCGTCGGGCGTGGCGGCCAAAACCTGCATGCGCAACTTACTGGAGTCCGGGTTGATCGGGCGGCTGTAGGAGGTGTAGTACAGGGTGTTTTCCACGCGTACCGGCGCGTATTCGGCGTAGCGGGTATTCAGGCTATTGGTCAGGCTACTGAGTTCCACTTTTTCCTGCCCGGTGATACCTTTGGCCCAGGCGCAGGATTCGAGGCCTTCTTCTGCCTCTTTTTTAGCCTCTTTGGACACGTTCGCCACCGTTTCCACTTGCCGGTAGCGCCGTTCCGCCTCGTCATAATCCCCTTTACTATAAAAAGCGAAAGCCAGGCGCGCCATCGTGTGCCCGGCATCTTTAGTCAGCCCTTTATTTAATAGGGTTTGAAAAGCCCAAATGGCCTTATCATACTGTGTGTTGGCTAATGCGGCCTCACCCAGTCCGTTTAATGCTTTCGCGTCGGTGGAATCGCGTTGCCAAAGCAGGGTATAGTAATGTACGGCATGGCTGTAATCACCGCGTTCGGCGCCGTTTTTTGCCTTTTTTTCAAGGGCTGTCAGCGATGGGCCGCGGTCGGTATTGTTGCCGATTTTATCCGGAATCCCTCCCTGCCCATAAGCCGGTAAAACGGCACACAGCAAAAACAGGGAAAGAAATATTTGTGCAGGTCTTAGCATAACTTAAAAAGGGATTGATCAATAATCGATCGGGCAATATTTGGTTGGTTTGAATCGGTACAGGCGGTAACTCAGGGAAACCTCGGGGCCGCCGCGGTTGTTGGTGGCAATGTTAAAATCGGAGACGTTGAGATCGTATGAAACGCCGAGCGTCCAGGTTTTCCAGTACACCTCGGCATGCCAGATCACGGCGTCGCTGTAGCGCTGGCGGAAATAAGCGCCGACCTGAAGGGCCAGTTCTTCGTAGGGTTTTGAGTTCAGCAGAAAACGCCCGCCGGCGCCATAAAGCAGTTCGCGGTATCCGCCCTGGAGCTGATACTGCGCTTGCAGGGCGAGGTCGAAACTGGATGTCAGTTGAATCATGCCCAGGCCGTACAAGGCCACGCGGGAAGCGAGGCGGACGTCGTCGCCGGGATTGTTGGTCCAAAAGTTGTGATCCGGACGATTCAGGTGGTGCATGCCGCCGCCGATATCGAGTTTGCTGCGTTTTTCCTGCGCCTGCCAGTGATAATTCAGCCCCGCGGCGAGGTCGAAATACTGGAGGTTGGTGCTGAACAACGAACCGTCTTCGCGGGTCGGATTGCTCGGGTCGTAGAGGCAATCCACAAACTGGGCATCGAAAGACCAGTTGTGGCTGTCGAACGAGCGTTGACCGAAAGCCGGGGTAGCGCTCACCGACAGGAAGTTGCCCGGGGCGAGTGGTATGGTGATGCCGATGGGGATGCCGATTTGCAGGGAGGTCAGTTTGAGGCTGCCCTGGCGGTCGTAATTGAGCAACAACGATCCTGTGAAATAGCGGTCGTACTTTTCTTTCCGGTAATAAAATTTGTTTTCAATGGTACCCGAAAAGGTGTTGTACGGTACCGGTACTCCCTGCCATTGGTTGCGGTAGTTGCCGATAAAACGCATATCTCCCCCAAAAACGCCGTTCAGGCCGGGGCTCAGATTGAGCGGGGAGTTGCTGAACTGCGAAAAATGAATATCCTGCCCCAAAAGCGAACCGGCCGAAAAGGCAAACACTACAAGTAACAGGACATGGCATAGGTATGACGTTCTCTTCACAAGCGCTTTGTTTTTGTGATGCGGTAAAATAAAAACGATTGAATAAGTCCCAGGAAGGACGGAGGGGGGAAGATGATGGGATTTAAAAACTTGTTAACACAAAAAACGTACCAGTAGTACGAATTGTGCCAGGGCGTGCCAAAACAAGGCAAAACAAAACAGAAGCGGGGAGTAATTAAAGCCGAACGTTCCTGGTGTTCAACTTTTCATGAGTAAAGAAACCGCCGTAAAGGTAATGTTTCTAATCAGCCGTCAAAATGTGTAGCGTGTTAAAAACAAAAAAGGTTTGTCAGTGGGGTGACAAACCTTTCTTTAAACAGGTAAATGAATTGTTAAGTGCAATGTTACGCCAACACTTCCAACAACCGCGTCATATCCGTTTTTTCCCGAACAATCGCCGCTATTTCGCTAATTGGCACCCGCTGCTGCTTCATAGAGTCGCGCTCGCGGATGGTCACGGTATCGTTTTCCAACGTTTCAAAGTCGATGGTCAGGCAGAACGGCGTGCCGATGGCGTCTTGCCGGCGGTATAATTTGCCGATGCCGGCCGTGTCGTCGTATTGGCATTCAAAATGGTATCTCAATTGGTTAAAGATACCTTTTGCCTTGCCCACCAGCTCATCGTTATTGGCTTTCAGCGGCAAAATGGCGCATTTTACCGGCGCCAGCGCCGGTGCGATACGCAGCACGGTGCGGGTGCTGTCTTCACCCTGCGCGTCGGGCACAGTTTCGTCGATCAGCGCATTGCTCAGGATCGCCAGGAACATCCGGTCGACGCCCACGGAGGTTTCCACCACGTAGGGTACATAGGATTCGTTCAGTTCGGGATCAAAGTATTGCATTTTTTTGCCCGACAGAGCCTGGTGGCTGCCCAGGTCAAAATCGGTGCGGGAGTGAATGCCTTCCAGTTCTTTGAAACCAAAGGGAAATTCGAACTGGATATCCACGGCTGCGTTGGCATAGTGCGCCAGGTTGTCGTGGTCTTTGAAGCGCAGTTTTTCCACAGGCGTCACGGCGCGGTGCCAGGCCATACGTTTTTCTTTCCAGATATCGTACCAGCCCATTTCGGTGCCGGGGCGGATAAAATACTGCATTTCCATTTGCTCGAATTCGCGCATTCGGAAGATAAACTGCCGGGCCACGATCTCGTTGCGGAAGGCTTTGCCGATTTGGGCGATCCCGAAGGGCAATTTTTGCCGCGTCGTTTTTTGCACGTTCAGGAAGTTGACAAAAATACCCTGCGCCGTTTCGGGGCGGAGGTACAGTTTGCCTTCTTCGCTGGCGATGTTCGACATCTGGGTGCTGAACATGAGGTTGAACTGCCGCACGTCGGTCCAGTTGCGCGAGCCGCTTTCGGGGTCGGCGATTTCCAGTTCTTCGATCAGGGTTTTGATGCCGGCCAGATCGTTGGTTCTCATCGCTTCGGCTAAACGCCGGGCGATGGCGTCGGCGCGCTGAGCCCAGTCGACCACCCGTTGGTTGGTGCTGCGAAACATGGCCTCGTCGAAGTTGTCGAACTTCTTGCGGGCTTTTTCCACCTCTTTTTCAATTTTCGCTTCGAGTTTGTCTATCTCGCCTTCAATCAACTGGTCGGCGCGGTAGCGTTTTTTCGAATCTTTATTGTCGATGAGCGGGTCGTTGAACGCATCCACGTGGCCGGAAGCTTTCCAGATTTTAGGATGCATAAAGATCGCGCTGTCTAAGCCCACGATGTTTTCGTGGAGTTGCACCATTGCTTTCCACCAGTATTGTTTGATGTTGTTTTTCAGTTCGGCGCCCATGGGGCCGTAATCATAAATACCGCCCAGCCCGTCGTACACTTCCGACGAGGCATAGATGAAACCATATTCTTTACAGTGGGAAACGAGTCGTTTAAAAAGTTCTTCCTGCATTAGGGTATTGAGTGTTTTAGTGTTTTTGTGTTTTAGTGTTTTTGTGCAGAACACAGCATTGCTTAAAAGCGGCGCAAAGGTGCGGAAATTGGCTGGAAAAAGGAAACAGCATAAATTGAAAAGAGGGTACATTGCCGGGGCAGGGGAAAAGTCTCATAATCAAATATCGAACCAAAAGTCTGAATGCTTGTTTCCCCAAAATGAACTTGCTTTCAAAGCACTAAAACACTAAAGCACAAAAACACTAAAACACTAAAACACAAAAACACTAAAACACTCCTTATAAAATGGCAACATTCAAACGCACCGCATCTGCCGTATGGCAAGGCTCCGGCGCAGAAGGCTCGGGTTCGCTTACCGGCCCTTCCGGCGTACTGGACAATACCCCTTATTCCGCCAAACTCCGTTTTCAGAACGAAGACGGCAAAGCCGGCACCAATCCGGAAGAACTGATCGCCGCTGCACATGCCGGCTGCTATATCATGGCCCTGAGTTTCCGCTTGTCCGGCGCCGGCCATCCGCCCACCGAACTACGCTGCTCGGCTAGTATCGACATGGAAAAAGGCGACGCCGGCTGGGGTTTTGCTAAAATCACCCTGCACCTGGAAGCCAATGTGCCCGGAATTTCGGAAGCGGATTTCCTGGAACACGCGCAGGCGGCCAAGGGCGGTTGCCCGGTGAGTAAAGCCTTGTCGGCGGTGCCGATTGAGCTGGAGGCGAAGTTGGTATAACGCGGTTACTGGTTGTCGTTCGCCCTGCGTTTGTCATTGTAAGAACCTGTTCACGCTACGGTTGGCTCTAAAGGAGAAAATCTTGCGTTAATATCTTGTAAATCAAACCGTAGCGTGAACAGGTTCTTGCAGAATGACAAACGTAGATCGTACCGTAGAGCGTAGCGTGAACAGGCTTTTACGAAAGACTAACGTAGTGTACGGCAAAACCCGATAGCCCGTTAACCACAACCTTTTATTTCTACCGCCGAGCGTGGGCTACGCATAAATCCCGGAATCTTCCCTACCCCCTTTTTTCTCCCCCCCCGATTGTCATCCTGAAAGGAACCGTCCACTCTACGGAGGGCGTCTTAAGGCGATGCGTTCGTAGAGTGGAC
>CAUJEY010000165.1 GCA_963169325.1 Bacteroidota bacterium | reverse complement strand
TTTTGTAAATTCGTTTAATTTGCCCGCAAAAAAAAATTTTTTTTTTGGGGGGGCTATTTTTTATTTCCCCCTTTTACCTGCCTAATAAAAATTCCCCCCCACAACTTTTTAATAAAATTCTGCCACCCCACTCTGCGATATTGTCGTCTATTGGTGTATTCATTAAACGATAATTCCAGTTTTATGCTTACCCAACTTCCCACCCCAACGCTTAAGCCCGCAGACGCGCTGGCTCTTTCAGGCGCGCCGGGGCTGCAATATCGCTTTATAGGCCCCGGCGGCGACCAGGTTGAAATAAACACCGGCCTGGCCGATGTGGCGCAACAACACGCGGTCAACCGTACCACAGCGTTCAACGCCTATTCCCTTACCAAAACATTCACCGCGATAGCGGTGCTGCAATTGGTGGAACAGGGCAAGATAGCCTTGGCGGACACGGTCAGCGATTACCTGCCGCAATACCCGTTCAGCGAAAAATTTACCATAGAGCAACTTTTGTCGCACCGGGCGGGCCTGGCCAATCCGCTGCCGCTCTCCTGGATTCACCTGGCAGATGAGGACAAAACCTTCGATGCCGCGGCATTTTCCCGCCGGATCATCGCGGCCAATACGCGCCTGAAATACACGCCAGGCACGAAAATGCGCTATTCGAACGTCGGCTACCTGATTCTGGGCGAATTGATCGAACGGGTATCAGGCCAGCCATACCGGGATTACATCCGGCAACACATTTTTGAAAAAATTCAACCTGGTAGCGGTTATCTGGGCTTTGCCCGGCCCGAATCCGGCGATTTCGCCACGGGGCACCACCGGCGCTGGTCTTTTGTCAACTTATTACTCGGTTTGTTGCTGGATAAAAAGAAGTTCACCCGCCGGGCTTCGGCAGATTGGATTGCCTTTAATCCCTTGTATGTCAATGGAATTGCTTATGGAGGGGTAGTGGCCAATGCGGGAGGGCTTGCCGCGTATTTGCAGGCGGTTTTGAACAATGAACTGTTTGAGAATGAGGCAACCACACAGATCATGTTTGCCCGGCAGGAGCCCGGTATGGGCATGGGCTGGTTCACGGGAATCCTGAACGGTCACCTCTACCATACCCATGCGGGCGGTGGCGGTGGGTACTATTGTGAAATCCGGGTATATCCGGCCTTGCGAATGACGAGCGTGTTGATGACGAACCGGAGCGGATTTAGCGATGAACGATTGCTCGATCGGCTGGACAAAGAGGTGATCTCCTCGTTTCAATGACGCCCAATGACGATAAACGACGCCCAATGACTAATGACACCCAATGACCTAATTCCGTGGCACTAAAATAGAAGAAGCCCGGCGGCACATTTGCCCCGGGCTTTTTCACTAAACCGTTTCTATTGTATGAAGCTACAATACTTATAACCAAACGTGTGCCAAATCCATAAAATTTCACATATTTATAAAATTATTTTTTTAAATTTGGGAAAGCCTGAAACAAAAAGCCCTGTCAAATATTTCTACTGACAGGGCAAAACAAAAAACAAACACTATGAACAAACACTATTTTTTGCGTGATTTGAGGAGGAGATTAGGGCAAAGATACACGGACAATGCAGTTTTTCGTCATATAAAATCTTGTTTGAGCATCTATTTTTGGCTAAAAACCAAAATCAGGCCAGCTTTTGTTTTGGTCGGCCTTACTTTTTTGTTCGTTACGGCATGCGAATCGGCGCAGGATAAAATAACCCGGCGGGGAGCCGCTGCAAAACAAACAGAGGGGGAAACGGCCGGTTCTCCGGATGGGATGGCCGTTTTTCGCCGCCATTGTGTGACTTGTCACGGCGCCGACGGAAAGCTTGGTCTGAGCGGCGCCAAAGACCTGACTCAATCCGCGCTTTCGCGGGAAGAGCGCATTACCCAAATCACCAATGGGAAAAACCTGATGACTCCTTACCGCGATGTACTCTCTGCGGCAGAAATCAAAGCCGTGGCGGAATATACCCTGGGTTTAAAAAACAAGTCACCCGGGGAATAATTCCAACCATGCACCTTTAATCACATTCCCACACAAAATCTGACAGCGGATAATTTTTTCCCTTAAACGAAAAGTGCCACCACTCGGTGCGAATGCCCTGAAATCCGGCGGCCTCCATGGTACGCCGGAGCAGGCGGCGATTGGCTAATACCTTGCCGGGCAGCCGGGTATAGTCGTAATGGGCTTCGCGGCCGAAAAAGTCGTAGGGCGTCCCCATATCGAGTTCGTTTCCCTGGGCATCCACGATCGTCAGGTCGACGGCCGCACCGCGCGAGTGCATGGAACCTTTTTCCGGAGGGGTCACGTAATCGGGGTTGGGCACTTTATCCCAGAGGCGTTGCTGGTACGGCCGGGGCCGGTAACAATCGAACATTTTAAGGCCCAGGCCCTGCCGTTTCAAGGCGCGGTGCGCTTTTTGTAGCGCCGCCGCCGCTTCCAAGCGTAACAGACAACGGGCGCAGTCGTAAATTTTTGCCGAGGTAAAATTGTTCGCCGTAGCATACCGGATGTCCAAACGAATGGTGGCATCCAGCGCCTGAATATCCACAAATCCATTTTCTCCTGCCCTGGCAGTCAATGGAATGGCCGGCGCCGACTTAGATGTTTCCGATTTTTCCGCCGCAGCGGGTTTGGGCGTCGGCGCAGATGGTTTGACGGGTTTCCCTTTGGGCCGGTCGGGTTTTACCACTTCAGTATCCCCGGTGGTCGGTTGCGGCGGAAGGGTGTCTTGCGAAGGTAGTACCGGGTTGCGGGCAGCGGCAGCGGGCTGTGGGCCCGATTCGGGCGCCGGCACGGGTGACGCCTGCCTGTCAGCGCCGCAAGCGTTCAGCATGATGGAAAAGACCAGAAGACCGTATGTTTTTTTCATATCACTCCATTTAATTTTACTTTCAGGTGGCCAATATGCACCCCGATGCGTCAAAAGCAGGCCGAATATCCTGCAATTTGTTACATTGATCGAATACTTTTAAACGAAAACCAGCCCTGCCGCGTTTTAACGCCCTGATTTTATGAGATAGTGTTTTTACCGTGCGCCCCAAACCAGAAACCTTCAAACCTCAAACCTTCAAACCAGAAACTTTCTCACCACCAACCCCGAAACCCACCAACCTTTAATTGCACACATGCGTTTCTCTATATTCATGGCAACTATGATTTTCAAAGGCCTCTTTGCCGCGGCACAAAGCGTCCCCTATCCAGGTCAGGTTGCTACAGGCCCCGGTGGCGCCGAATATTCACATCAAACGGTGGCGTTTTACGATGCCGCTGCTCAGGCCGACGGTTATTGGCTTTTTGAACCCACCGATCCCAAGCCGGATTCTGCCGAAGTAGTGGTATTCATGCATGGCTACGGCGCCTACAACCCGATGGCTTACGGCAAATGGATCAAACATCTGGTGGCCAAAGGGAATATCGTGATCTACCCGCGTTATCAAAAAAACTTGCTGACGCCGCGCCCGGGCGCCTTCCCGGCCAATGCTGCCAAAGGTATTCGCGATGCGCTGGCACACTTGCAAACCGGCGACCATGTTCGGCCCCGAACCGACAAAGTAGCCTATATCGGGCATTCTTATGGCGGCGTTATTCTCGGCAATCTCGGCGTCAACTGGGAATCTTATGATATTCCCAAGCCGACGGCCATGCTGCTTTGCGAGCCTGGCAGCGGCCCGCTGAAAGGCGCCCGGCTACCCAATTATGAGGGCCTGCCGGCTGATATGAACCTGCTGGTGATCGTGGGCGAAGACGACTATATTGTGGGCCAGGAATTTGGCTTGCTGGTTTTTAAAACAGCCGTTCATACCCCCAACCGCAACCTGATTCTGCAACGCCGCGACACCGACGGCCACCGCTGGATTTTAGCTACCCATAGCGAACCATATTGCTACGATCTCGACTTCGATTCCGGTTTGCGGAATTACACCGTTCGGCGTGTCTTTCAAACCTCCCGCCTGAATGAAGTGGACTTCAATTGTTACTGGAAACTGGGCGACGCCTTGCTGGAATATACCCGGGACGGCCGGCATGGCAACATCGCCTTTGGCAATACGCCGCAACAACGCGACCTGGGCTATTGGGCAAATGGAAATGCCATACGCCCCCTGGAGGTATATTTGCCACACCAGATACCGGTTATGGCAAAAGCTGCCGAAATCGGCACGTCGCTTAAATAAATAGTTTTTGCTCCAATACATCCTGCCCGTTTAAACGGTGCAAACAAATCCGAGGTAGTAATACTACATTTGCCGGACCGGCTGCGCTATATGGTGCGCAATCGAAAATCCGACTGCTCATGCGTTTGTTTCTCTTTTTGTGCCTGCTTGGCGTCCTGGCCTGTAATGCGCCCAACCCGTCGAAAGGCAATGATTCGGCGACCAAATCGACGCCGGTTTTGCCGCGTTACAGTGGAAAATTACCTTTAGACAAGATCAAATTGCCCCCGGGTTTCCGGATCGGCGTATTTGCCGAAGGCGTATCCAACGCGCGTTCGCTTTGTCTCAGCCCCAATGGCACGCTTTTCGTCGGCACGCGCGATGCCGGCTACGTGTATGCCCTGCGCGATACCAATGGCGACCATGTCGCCGATCTGAAATACACCCTGGCCAGCGGACTCTGGATGCCCAACGGCGTCGCCTTTCGCAATGGCAGCCTCTTTGTGGCCGAAGTAAGCCGCATCCTCCGATTCGATGATATAGAAAACAGATTGGCCAACCCGCCTGCGCCGGTTGTGGTGTATGACAAATATCCTACCGAATCCCATCATGGGTGGAAGTACATTGCTTTTGGCCCCGACGGCAAACTATATGTACCGGTGGGCGCTCCCTGCAATATCTGCGAACCCGAAAAGCCCGTTTATGCCAGTATGACCCGCCTCGATGTGGACAACCCGGCCAAAGGCCACGAGGTGGTACAAAGTGGCATCCGCAACACCGTGGGTTTTACCTGGCACCCTGTGACGAAAGCGCTGTGGTTTACCGACAACA
Organism: Bacteroidota bacterium; assembly: GCA_963169325.1. Classification (GTDB taxonomy): domain Bacteria; phylum Bacteroidota; class Bacteroidia; order Chitinophagales; family Saprospiraceae; genus M3007. The sequence goes on along the minus strand of CAUJEY010000165.1, from coordinate 564 downwards.
ACCGCGACATGCTTGGCGATAACCTGCCCGCCTGCGAACTCAACCACGCCCCAAAAGACGGCATGCATTTCGGCTATCCGTATTGCCATCAGGGCGATTTGCCCGACCCGGAATTCGGCAAAAAACGCCCCTGTTCCGATTTTACGCCTCCGGCACAAAATCTCGGTCCCCATGTGGCGCCACTGGGACTGGAGTTCGGACTCAGCGCAAACTGGCCGGCCGAATACAAAAACCAGGTACTTATTGCCGAACACGGTTCCTGGAACCGCACCGATAAAATCGGGTACCAGATCAGCCTCGTGAAACTCAACGATCAGGGTAAGGGCATTTCGTACGAGCCCTTTGCCAGTGGGTGGCTGCAACCCGGCAATGAAGTGTGGGGTCGCCCCGTCGACCTGGAGTGGTTACCCGACGGTTCTCTACTGGTGTCCGACGACCACGCAGATGCGATCTACAGAATATACTATGACGGTGGACGGTAGACGGTGGACGGTGGACGGTAGACGGTGGACGATGGACGATGGACGGTAGACGGTCCGCGGCACCGTCCACCGTCTACCGTCC
>CAUJEY010000164.1 GCA_963169325.1 Bacteroidota bacterium | reverse complement strand
AATCAACCTCTGCGCGCACCCATCCGGATACCACTCGTCAGCAGGGTAAACACCCCCCACACGCACCAGGCGCACCAGAGCACCGCCGGCACGATCAGCAGGATGACATGTAACGAATTGCGGACGAAGGAAAAAAGTTGTGCGATGGGATGGCGTCGCATACCCGGTGCTTCTTTACGGCGTAATTCAGTGTTGACTTGCATAGCGGGAGGGTTGAGTGAAACAGAATACCTACTCTATTTCCCCTGCCGCTATTTGTGACACGGACGGAACGAATTTTTTTTATTTTTTTTAAATCGCTCATTCCAGTAATACAAACCCCGCCCAGTAATACGGGTTGCCGTATTCCTTTCGCATGGCCTGCCGGGCGTTTTGGAAGGCGCCGCGCGTATCGCCGTTTTCCAACAAGCCAGCATAAAATTTTTCCATAAACTCCCGGGTTTGCACATCGGGTACGCGCCACAGCGACATCACGATAGTGGAAGCGCCGGCCAGCCGGAAAGCGCGTTGCAGGCCGTACACCCCTTCGTCGTCGTGTACATCGCCCAGGCCGGTTTCGCAGGCGGAGAGTACCACCAGCGCGGTGTTGCGCAGCGGTAACAGGGAGATTTCGTCGGCCGTCAGGATGCCGTCTTCCGGGGCGTTGCCGGCCGTTTGGCCACGCCAGGCCGGGTTGGCGCCGGCCAGGATCAGGCCGCTGCGGAACATGGGATTTTCGGCGGCCACCAGGCCCAGGCTGCCGGACGCGGCCGTGTTTTTTTCAAAGAAAAAACCGTGGGTGGCAAAGTGCAGGATGCCGGGGGGAGTGGCGCCGGTACAGTGTGCCTTAACCGCTGTTTCACTGCCGTTGGAGCCGGTGAGCAGGGTGGTTTGCCTCTTTTTTTCCTGCATCAGGGCCGCCAGGTGCTCCACCTCCGGCAGGGTGTTGGGCAGTGCCGCCCACTCGCGGACGGGGTTGCTGTCGCCTCCACGCCACGAGGCGCCGCGCGAAACCAGGTTTTCCGCTTTGGCGGCATCCGAGGGAGCAGCCGATTCATAATTTAGTCCGCCGGCCAGTAAAGCGGCGCCGGTGTTGGGGAGCATTTGGCCAAATCCGGCCTCCCGCAGGCGAGCCGTATTGGTGACGCGCACCAGCCGGTATTTTTCGGCAAGCAGCCGACCGCCGGGCATGGTTATCGCGTCGAAGTTGAGCAGGTGGAGCGCCCCGGTGGGCGCATAAAAGACGCGCTTTATTCCGGTCAGCCGCGCTTCGAGCGGCTGCCACAGCGCCCCGTACAGGGCTTCGCCCGAGTAGGTGCGGGTGGCGTATTGCAGGCCGCGGACGCCCTTGGAGGCAAACAGTGCGTCGGTGCCGGCTACTTCCGGCAGCAGCACCAGTTCCGGGGCACGCAGTTCCGGGCGGAGCACCAGTGCGGCATAGCAGGGCGCTCCCAGGCCTTCCCGGGCAGGTGGCAGGCGCAGCCATTCCACCGCGGCATCGCCAGGTTGCAGGGCCTGCTGAATTTGCTGCCACCGTACCGGCCGGAAAACATCCGCCGTGTTAGTCGTGTTCGATTGACCGGCCAGCGCTTTTTCCAGTGCTGTTCGCCGGTTTTCGAGCTCGGGCAAATCGAGGCGTTCCGGGGCGGGAAGTGTCCATTGGCGGGCGATCATGCGCCGCACCTCGACGTAAGCGTGGTAAATGCTGTCGGCGTTTTGCTGCCAGCCGGCCAGCAGTTGCCTGTCGTAAGAAGCCAGCAATTCCTTTTGAAAAAGCGTGAGGTCGTATAAAAAGGCGCGGATATTTTCATCGTTGGGGAAGGCGCGCGCGGCAGCCAGAAAAGCCGCGTGGTAACCTTCGAAGGTGCGCGCAAATTTCTCCCGTTCGTCGAGGGATAAAAAACTGAAATTTTCGGCCAGGTTGCCCTGCAAGGCGGTGAAAGCGGTCTTGAAATGCTCCAGGGCCTGGCCGGCGTCGCCTTTCAACTGCCAGGCTGCTCCGTATTGCGTTTCCATTTTAATAAACCGCTCGTGGCGTTCGCCGTAAGCGGTGAGAATGGGGTTTCGCACCCCGTCGAGTATCCGGAGGGCTGAATCCGGGCGATTTTCCAGCAGGTTTTGCCGTACCAGCGCTTCCCCGTACAGCGCGTGAAAGGCCGGATGGTCGGTTCCGATAATTTTCCCGCCAAGGTGGGCGCCTTTTTCGAGTAGCGGACGGGCAAGGTCCGGACGCTGTCTTTGCTGACAGATTTCACCCAGTTGGGTCAATGCCGAGGCATATTGGTCCGATTCACTGCGATGTTGTTGATCCAGGATTTGCAGCGCCTGGCGAAGCAGGGTGTCGGCCTGTTCCAGGCGGTTACATTCGCGGTGCAACGTAGCCTGGCTCAACAGGCCGTTGATATACCCGGGGTTGAGGTTGCCGTATTGATTTGCTATCAGCGACAGGCTTTCTTCTTCCAACCGGAGCGCTTCCTCGTATTTGCCGATTTTTTCATAAAACATGGCCACTCCTTTCAGGTAGCCGGACAGCTTGGCATCGCCCGGCGCAAACGTAGTCCGGGCGGTTTCCAGGGCTTCCATCAGGATGTTTTCCGCCTCGCCGTAACGGCCCGCATCGGTGAGAATACGGCCCTTGTTTTTCAGGGTAATCAGGTAAAACGGATGGGTTTTGCCCAATTGTTTTTCCTTTATTTTCAGGGAAATATCGAGATAGGGGAGGGCTTTGTCGGCGCGTTGAATGATAGAATAAAATACGGCAAGGTTGTTAATCGCCGCGCTGTATATGCTTTCATCAAAAACGGGCATATTTTTTTCAATCTCGATCGACTCCAGGTGCAGTTGTTCGGCTTTCAGGTAAAATCCCCGCGATTGGTAGTATGCGGCCAGGTTGGAGTTGACGCTGGCCAGTTGATGGGAGAAATGCATCCCCAGGTCCTCAAACATTTGTTTGGATTCGGTGAGCAGTTGTTCCACCGTGTCGTTTTTGCCGAGGTTAAAGCGGGTAAACCCCAGTTGACCGAGCGCCTTGGCCACCCGTTCGTGCCGGTTTCCGTACTGTTTTTTGCAAATATCCAGGAGCGTAGTAATGGATTGTTCCGCTCCTTTGTAATCGCCGGCCACTTTTTGTACATCGCCAAGCGACTCCAGTAAATAAATGGAGGTCTCATTTTCGGCGCCGTAACGCAGGCGGGCAGTATCTAATGCCCCGGAAAAGATGGCCACACACGCGCGTATATCTCCGGCATCTGCCGCCGCGCTCGCCCGGTTATTAACGGCATTTAACCAGATGGAATCGGCCGTTTGGGCGTAGATCGGGGCAAACCAGGAAAAAAGAAGGACGAAAAAGGAAACTGTTTTCATAGGTGGTAAACATGAGTGAGGAGACAAAAGTATTGTCAAAACAGGTAGTGCAGACAAGTTTACGTAAAAACGCTATTTCTATCCTGATTTTTACCTTTGCCGGGGATGCGTTGTGGCGCATGGCCCGTACGCACCCTTGCTTAAGCATTTATGTTGAAAAAAACTGATCCGCAAATCATCGAAGGCATCCGCCGGGGCGACCGGCAGGTGCTAGCGGAGCTGTACCGCGAAATGCTTCCGGCCATCAAACGCCTGGCAACGGCTGCGGGCGCGGGCCCCGAAGACGCCCGCGACGTGTTTCAGGACGCGGTGGTGATCGTTTTTGAAAAAACCGGGCAGCCCGGGTTCCTCCTCACCAGTAGTTTTTCCACCTATTTCTACGGCATCTGCCGCAACCTGTTGGGCAACCGCCTGAAAAAAAAATCGGCCGGGAATGTCACAATTGCCGACGATATGAAATACAGGGAAGACGATAATGCCGACGCACAGGCACTGCTGGAAACCGCCGAGCGGCACCGGCTGTTCCACCGGGCTTTCCGGCTGCTGGGCGACGACTGCCGCAAGCTCCTCGAATTGTCGTTTGAAGGCGAATCGCCGGAATCTATTATGGTCATACTGGGAATTGCGAGCAATGACTATTTCCGCCGCCGGAAATATCTTTGTAAAGATAAACTGGTACGCTTGGTACAAAACGACCCGGCATTTGAAGAACTGAACTTGCGGAAGTAACCCCCCCCCCAAACCTCCCAAACCTCCCAAACCTCCCAAACCTCCCAAACCTCCCA
>CAUJEY010000163.1 GCA_963169325.1 Bacteroidota bacterium | reverse complement strand
TGCATTGGTACTCAATTTCGCAACGCCTGAAAAATCGGCCTGCCAACGATACCACAGCCCCGCCGTGAGACGACCCGAACAAGTAGCGGCCGGACCTTCGAAGAGGGCGGTGTTGTTGTTGGCGGGTTGGCAAGGCGCATTAGTAATCAAAGGCGCGGCCTGATTGCAAAAATCAAAAGCCTGCCCGCTGCCGGTCACTTTCACATTGTCGATACCCGTCCAATACCCCCAGTTATTGCCGTCCGTATATTCAAATACGATCCGCATCTGATCGGAACGATAAGGGGTCAGATCGTACGCGAATTGTTTGTAACTTGGAAAAAACGGCCCGGCCACCTGGCCTTCAGACTGAAATAACATTTGTTCTGCGCCCGGGCCGGTTTGAAGATACACCGTCATCTGCTCCTTGCCGCCGTACCGCAAAATCATATCAAAGTTCAAAACATACTGGTAAAACGCCGTTCCGTCAAACCAGGGAGAAAGTAGCCGTATGGTGGCGCCGGGGGCAAATTCGCCCAAGGCGTTGTCGTCAAAAAAGACGAAACAGGAACCGTCCATCGAATTACCGTCGTAAAATGCGCTGGAACCGGGCGGTATCCGGCCGAAATTCCAGTCGCTCGGTCCGGCGAGCATTTCCGTCGTCCATCCGGCCGGTTTGACGCAATCATCGAATGCTTCACCGATTACGTTCGTACCCGAGCCGGAGCCGATGATCCGGATATTATCAATACCGGCATAATGCCCAAAACTGCCGGTAGGGCTGGTATACCGAATAATAATGCGGGTATTGGCCGACTTCGACACGAGCGACAAATCGTGGCGCAGGGAGAAATGTTCGGTGATCGTTTTTCCGTTGGTCCGATTATTATCAAAACGCGCCAAAAGGGTTTCTTTGACGCCATCTGTCGCTAATATTTCCAGATAATCGGTCTGCCCAAACCGGAAGTGTACATCCATGCTGCACATTACGGTGGTATAAGGGGTTACGTCAAAGGCAGGCGTGCTGAAATTAATCACATACCCGGGCGTACCCACCCCGGTGGAATAATCGTCGATGAACAGAAAACAACTGCTGTCGATGCTTTGCCCCAGCGCCAGATCGTTCTGTGCCAGGCCGACATACCAGATAATAGCCGGATTGCCGGCAGAAGTGACCTTCCAATCGGGCGATAAGCCGCACTTATTAAAGTCTTCTGAAAAAAGCGTATCCTGTGCATTCAACCGGGCTGCAACGGATAAAAGGAGCAGTGCGGAGCAAAATCGTAAAATCAAGTGCATTGTATATCAATTTGGTTCTACAGCGCCCATCCGGAGGGATGGAATTTTGCGCTGACAAAGATAATGACTTTTGGACTGGGAAGTTTGGAGCGCTTTTTGACGTTATTAAGAAATATGCCTGTTGGTCAGTATCGGACACATGTGACATGCGTCGCCCAGACCAATTTTCCGGTACAATTGTATTAATTTTGCCTCTGCACAATCCGCTAAGGCGGTTGATTCTGATTCTTGCAGAATTGTTATTGCCAAATCAAAACAATATTTATGCCTGCTCATGCCGATCTTTCCGTTGATAAGTATTACCAGCACGACGCTATTGCCTCTCCGGTGGTGTACGATCCGCTCGATCCCTTCGTGCCATCTTTCCAAAAACCCTGGAATGCGCAACGGGTAGCACACCTGTACCGCCGTTTAGGTTTTGGGGCTACCTACGACCAGATCCAGCAGGGGCTCCAGATGAGTCCGGGCGCCCTGGTGGATCAGTTACTCGATACGGCTGCCAACCTTGCGCCGCTTGCTCCGCCATCCTGGGCCAATTTTACGACCGACGATTATGCCGGCGACAATGTGCTGGTGGAAGCGCACCGGCGAGAGATGCGTCATCGTTGGTTGAGCGACATGCTAAACGAAGGCATCCGGGCAAAAATGGCCTTGTTCTGGCACAACCATTTCGTTACACAATCCCTGATCATCGGGTGCAATAGCTATCAATGGAGCTATTATGCCCTGCTGCATCAGTATGCGTTCGGTAATTTCCGGGAATTTACCCTGGAAATGGGCAAAAACCCTGCCATGCTCGTTTACCTGAACGGAAATGTGAATATCGTGGGCGAACCGAACGAAAATTATGCCCGCGAACTCATGGAATTATTCACCATGGGCGAAAGTAATGGATACACGCAACTGGATGTCGTGGAGATGTCGCGCGCGCTCACCGGATGGAAAGCGTACTTCAACGAATGTTGGCCCCGCGAATTTAAAGCCTCCGATTTCGATAACGCCCCAAAAACGATCTTCGGCAAAACGGGTAATTTCAACTTCGACGATGCGCACAACCTCATTTTTTCCGAACGCCCCAACGAAGCGTCGACCTTTATCGCCGGAAAAATATACAAACATTTCGTTTACCAAACGCCCAATCCGGAAGTGGTTGACGGACTGGCCACCACCTTACGGGATACGGATTGGGAAATGCTGTCAATGCTCAAACAATTGTTGAAAAGCGAACATTTTTTTGAGGCAGAATTCATTAACGCCCGCATCAAAAGCCCGCTGGATACGCTGATCCCCATGCTCAAATGGGCAAATGCCAAATACCCGGATAATATTCTGCCCGATTGGTGGGACGATATCACGTTCTATGCCAGGCGCTTGGGGCAGGAACTCTTCGAGCCGCCCAACGTGGCCGGCTGGCCGGAACACCGTATCTGGATTAACGAAAGCACCCTGGCCTCCCGCTGGAATTATGCAGCCCTCACCGCCACTTTGCTGACTTTCGACAGCCAATTGCTCGATAACCTCCGCACCCTGGCCAAAAACCTCACCAACGACAGCAACAAACCGGAGATCATCACCCCGGCATTGATTGATTTTTTTACCGGGCAAAGCTTAGATGATATTCACCTGAATGCCGCCATCGGCTATTTCAAAGCCGGCGTGCCGGAAAACTATTTTACCGACGGCTCCTGGAACCTCAACTGGGACTCAGCCCCCGAACAAATAGTCAATCTGATCAAATATCTGGCTACCCTGCCCGAATTCCAACTCAGCTGAATGGCCCAATGACGCTCAATGACCTAATGGCCCAATGACCCAATGACCTAATGACGCCTAATGACCTAATGACGCCTAATGACGCCTAATGACCTAATGACTAACCACTGAACAACATGTGTAAAAAACATAAACTACGCCACGGCGCCGCCCTTGAACACGGGGAAGCCCACAACCTCGAACACCAAACCTGGACACGCCGCGACTTCCTGTCGGCTACCGGGTTGCTGGGCGCGGGCAGTTTCCTGCTCAATAATTTGCCCGTTCGAGCCTTCCAACCCTCCCCATTGTTAGCCTCCCTGGCCGCTTCGGGCGGGTCGAACGACCGCGTGCTGGTGCTCATCCGCCTCGACGGCGGCAACGATGCGCTGAATACCGTTGTGGAACGCGGGAGCTCGTTTTATTACAACCTGCGGCCCACGCTCGGCATCCCCGACAACCAACTTTGGGCGCTCAGTCCGCAATACGGCATGCCGCTTTATACCAATGCCCTGCAACCGCTTTGGAACGACGGTATGATGAAGGTGATTTTTAACGTCGGTTACGAACCGCCCAACTACAGCCACTTCCGCTCTTCCGACATTATCGCCAGCGCCAGCGACCCCGACGTGAAGGAAAACACCGGCTGGATGGGCCGATTCCTCAGCAATGAGTACGCAGCGTTCCTTGAAGCGCCGCCAACCATACCGCCGGCCCTGAATATCGGCGTACAGTCGAACCTGGTTTTCCAATCGGCAGGTATCAACATGGCCCTGTCGGTGAGCAGTCCGCAGGAGTTTTACCAAATTGCCCAAACCGGGCAATTATATCCCACCGCCGGCCTGGATGCCGTGCCGCGCGATCTCGAACTGGCCTTCGTGCGCCAAACGGCCAACTCCGCTTTCCGCTACGCTAAAACTATTCAGGAGGCCTATTCCAGCGGTAAAAACCAGGTTACCTACCCCTCCGCCACCGTAAACCCGTTGGCCGAACAAATGGCCATCATTGCCCGCCTCATCAAGGGCAACCTCGGTACGCGCATTTTTATGGTGGAAATTACCGGTTTCGATACCCACGTTGCCCAAAAAAACATGCACCAGTTGTTGCTTACCCAGGTGGCTACCGCCGTCCGCTCGTTTTACGACGACCTGGCCTTCGGCAACAGCGGACTCGAGAAAAAGGTGCTGGGCATGACCTTCTCCGAATTCGGTCGCTCCATTTACGAAAACGGCTCCTTCGGCACTGACCACGGCTGGGGCACGCATACCCTGCTGTTCGGCGGCGACATCGGCAACGGCTTTGAAGGCCAGTACCAGGATATGAGCAATCCCGACCCCGTGGGCGACCCACCCAACAGCGTGGACTTCCGCTCCATATACGCCACCGTTTTGCAGAACTGGCTGGGCAACTCGCCCGATTTGTCCAACTTTGTGATGGGTAAATCTTTCCCAACGATTCCCAATCTGGTGCCTGGCATTGCACCCGCCCTGGGCGACAACAACCAATGCGCCTTGCTGGGACACAACCCCCATACGGGCGCCGCCGGAACCTACGACATCAAATTTTCCATGATGCAAAACGGCCCCGTGCGGCTGCAAATTCTCGACAAAGCAGGCCATGTAATCCGCACCCTGATCGACGCCTATCAAAACAAAGGCAGTCATACCTTTCATTTTAAACCGGCGGAATGGTTTGTTGCACCCGGTGTGTATCAATACCGGTTGCAGGCGGGCGGGCAGGTGTTTCAAAGGGAGATTCGGGTTTGAGGTGGTGGCTTGAAAAGCAGCATTTCTTGAACAAAACTCATAAAATAGCATTGTCTTTATTAAAAAAAACACTTTTTATCGAGACAATGAAGTTCCCGCATGTTTAAAACACCGCTTTTTTTACTCCTGTTTTCCCCCTGCCTGCTTTCCGCTCAAGCCGCTGCGCCTCCCGTTTTTATCAACATAGACGACGTATTGTTGCGCGGCAAAGTCATTGACGCGCAAACCCAAACGCCGCTGGAATTTGCCACGATCGCCCTCTACCGGTTGCCCGACAGCACCGTTGCCGGAGGCGGTATCACCGATGTTGCCGGCGCTTTTGTCCTGGAGATTAAACCGGGCCTGTATTTCGCCCGGATCGAATATTTATCCTACAAATCCCGTTTTATCGGCGGCATCGATTTGAACGACGGACGACCGGAGCGCGATCTGGGCGCCATTATGCTCGAACCCGCCGCGAACACCCTCGACGAAGTGGTCATCAGCGCCGAAAAAAGCCAGATGCAGTTCGGCCTCGACAAACGGGTGTTCAACGTGGGAAAAGACTTGGCCAACAAAGGCGGTTCCGCGGCCGATATCCTCGACAACGTGCCGTCCGTGACGGTGGATGTGGAAGGCAATGTCAGCCTGCGCGGCAGTGAAAATGTGCGCATCCTCATCGACGGAAAACCCTCCGGATTAGTCGCGTTCGGTTCCGACGGCCTGCGCCAACTACCCGCCAACCTGATCGACCGGGTGGAAATCGTGACCAACCCCTCGGCCCGCTACGAAGCCGAAGGGATGTCCGGCATTATCAATATAGTGCTGAAAAAGGAACAGACTCCCGGCTTTCACGGCGCCGTCGACCTCACCATCGGCTACCCGCAGGAATACGGCGCCGCCATTAACCTCAACTACCGCCGCAACCGCTTTAACTTTTTTGCCAACTACGGCCTGCGCTACAACCAAAGCCCCGGCAGCGGCAGCCAGTACCAGGAATTTACGCAAAACGACACCGTTTTTATCACCGACCAAACCCAGGATCGTACGCGGCAAGGCCTCTCGAACAGCCTTCGGCTCGGGGCAGACTACTTTTTCAACCCCGCCAACAGCCTCACTTCCTCCTTTAACTGGCGCTACGGCAACGACAATAACCGCAGCACGATTATCTACCGCGATTTTATCAATACCTTCGACAACCCCGCCGGCATCACCCGCCGAACCGACGACGAAAAAGAAACCGAACCCAACCTGGAGTATGCTTTAGACTATAAAAAAACCTTCCGGCGCGAAGGCCATGAACTGAAAGCCGGACTGCGTTACCAGGACAACTCGGAACACGAACGCTCCGACTATGTGGAGCAATACTTTTGGCCGGATGGCGCTCCTTCGGGCCGCGAAGACTATTTGCAGCGCTCCGATAACCGAGAGACAGAGCGCAATTTTATCCTGCAGGCCGACTATGTACATCCCTTCGGCAAAGAAGGCAAATTTGAAGCCGGTTACCGCGGCGGCATACGCGACCTGCGCAACGCCTACCGCGTGGAAGAGTTTGTCGGTGAAGTATGGCAAACCTTGCCCGGCTTCAGCAATAGTGTATTGTACGACGAAAACATTCAGGCTGCCTACGCCACGCTCGGCAACAAAATCAACCGTTTTTCCTGGCAGGGCGGGCTGCGCCTGGAAGTGTCGGACATAAAGACCGAACTGCTGGAGACCAATGAAGTTAACGACCGCCCCGTGTACGCCAACCTGTTCCCGAGCGCGCATGTCGGCTACGAACTGGGCGGACAAAATTCCGTGCAGATCAGCTACAGCCGCCGCATCCGGCGCCCGCGTTTCCGCGAACTCAACCCTTTTTCCACTTTCAGCGACGCCCGCAATGTTTCTGCCGGCAACCCCAATCTCAACCCGGAATTTACCGACGCCTACGAACTCGGGCACCTGAAACGCTGGGCCTCGGGCTCGCTCAGTTCGTCCGTTTATTACCGCCGCACCGGCGATGTGGTGGAACGTATTCGCACCCAGTTGTCCGACACCTCGGCCATTACCCGCCCGGTGAACTTGTCGGACCGCAACGATTTTGGGTTCGAATTCACGGCCTCCTTCGAGCCGTTCGAGGTGTGGAAACTTAACGGGAATCTCAATTTTTTCCGCTCCATCACCACGGGCAGTTTTGAAGGACAGGAATTTAACGCCGATACCTACACCTGGTTCGGGCGCGTATCGAGCCGGCTTACCCTTTGGAAAAAAGTGGACGTGCAAACCACCTTCAACTATCGCGCGCCGCGTAATACCACCCAGGGAAAATCGAAAGCCATGTACCACGCCGACCTGGGCATCAGCACCGATGTGTTGCAAAAAAACGCCACCCTCACACTCAGTGTACGCGACGTATTCAATACCCGCCGCTGGCGCTGGATCACCGAGGGCGCCGATTTTTACAACGAGGGCGACTTCCAGTGGCGCGCCCGGCAAATATCGCTGACCATCAACTACCGGATCAACCGCAAAAATGACCAAAAACCGGAACGGGATTCGGATGGTGGAGGCGAGGGGATGGACATGGGGTATAATTGATTCTTTACCGCGTTCGGATAATCTTCCCGGATTTAACAATCTGACCATTTCGTTGCAACAGGCCGTAAAAATACGGACCAGATGGCAATTCCTCCAAAGTCACCGTGGCCGTGGGTGAAAGGCGTAAATCTCTTCGCTCCAAAACGATGCGGCCGTAAGCATCGAACAAAACCAGATGCAACGGCTCTTCCCAAACCACATCGGCTGAAAAGTATAGCACATCGACTGCCGGAACCGGCCAAACGCGGATAACAGGCGACTGCCCGGGCGCCGTCGTGGCCGTCGCGCTGATGAGGCTGTCGCAGGAGATTTCGGCGGGACCGAGGCGAAAATAGGGCAGGTTGGGTAAAGTACCGAAATTTTGCGCCGGCAGGTAGATGGCATGTTGGATTACATTACTAGCGGCGCCCGGCAGGTTCGGCTGGTCAATCACATGTAAGTAGCGGGTGTTGAACCCCGGGATATTGCCGTATATTTTATTGTCGGGCGCCAGTTGCAGACCGTAGAAGCGGGTAGGCACACCGTTCTCGTCGAGAAAACCGTCGTATTCGGCTACGACGGTTTCGGAGGCGAGTATGTCGGAGGCTTGAAGGTCGTATTGGAGGATTTGAAGAAATTTTGATACATATAGAAAGCGCGAATTCGGAGAAAAGGCTACTCCACCAAAATACTCTGGTTGAGGGAAATGTTTGTATATCGGTGCTGATAATTCGCCTGTGGTACGATCAAAACGATACAGGTAAAGTGCACCATCAGGGTTTGCCGCTTTACCGTAATTTAAATACCGACTATACCAGCACCCGGAAGGTGAAAATACGGCTGTACCGAGGCCGTTATGTACCGTGTCGCCGATTATTTGGTCGTCATGGAATTCTATACCTTTACCCGTTATTATAAATTTTCTATAATGGTTAGATTCAAATTTAGTAGTTAAAACCCACCAATCAATTCCATTTGAATGTCTTACACTAGAAAGTAATCCTACATTTAAAGTGTCAGTAGAATTATTTATAATCACCTTTTTTAGAGTAACGCCGCCATTGCCACTTTGAAGACTAAAATCAATTAGTGAATATCGCAGTTCTGTAGTAATAATATCAATTCCTATATCCACATGACTTCCATCTATCATAATGTAGGTTAGAGGGCTATCAGGCAAGGGCAAAATTAATACTGAACGATCAAATGGATATCCATATGGAAATTGTGATGATGATTGAAAATCATTTCCGTTAAATAATAATGAGTGATTTTTATTGTATAAATTTAGGCCGTTAGTATAACATAATAGATTTCCAGAAGAATCAGAAATAATAGAACAAGTAGTGAAAAATGGAAAATTCCTATTTAGGAGTTTAACTTTGAAAGTATCATTTGTAAATTGTATATGATTCAATCTATAAATATTGCCGGGCAGGTCATATTGCCCGACTCCAAATATCCAGTTATTGTCCTCTTTTTGAGAAAAGGAAATTAAGGGTGTTAGTACCAGTGCAAAATAAATGATTAATTTGTACATGAAACAAATGAGATGGGCGTGTAGATATCAGATATATCTACACGCCGGATGAAAGACTAGAATTTATCGGGAAATTATTAATTTGCGACTGATCGGGAACAATAAATCCGAATGAAAACTTATTAGGTAAACACCTGAAGGGATATTGGCAATATCCAAGTTAGTTTCCAAAACGCCACTAACATTTTTCGACAAAAAGGTGCGCCCCAACAGGTCGCGAATTACAACTTGATTTTCAAGCGCAGTGGGTTCGCCAAATCGAATGCTTATCATATCGCTGGCTGGATTAGGATAAATGAACAACCCATTTTCTGTATTGTCAATACTTTGAATTTTTACACTTTTACTTTCACTGGGTAAGCAGTGATATTCGAAATATCCGGCAAAAGTACTGTCTGCAAAGGTGCCGCGGAGCAATCGGGCCTTATAAACGCCCGCGCCTTCGTACTGCGGGCAAGCATTAGCCAATGCAATAATATCCTCTTTTTCCTGGTTGGTAAAAGAATCGATTACGCCGCCTAAATATTTAAAAAACAGGATATTTATCTCTTTTTCGTTTTCTTCCCAGGTTTCTGTCACCGATATAGCATCATTGTCTTCCAACAATTGTGTCAGGTTTTCCTGCATTTCCGTATTAGCCTGCGCAAATAAGGTGTCTAATTCATATTGCGCTGTTACAATTTGATCCGTAAATTTCTGCAAGTCTTCCTGTAGTTCGATCTGTTCCGATGAAGACGCCGATGGATATTGCACAAAAATACTACTCACTAATGCAGAAAGGCTGTCTATTTCATGATGCAGGACAGCAAAACTTTGAAACAACCCGCTAGAAATCTGAGAAAATCGCCGGAAATCTTCGTCGATGGCGTCGAAAGCGCCGATGATTTTGGTGTCGGCGTCCTCATAAAAAGTGGTAACATCTTCATTCCATTCGATAAATTCAGGGTGTTCTTTCAATTTCCGGTATAACAGTCGTTGCTGTTCGAAGCGCAGCACGTATTCGTTATCGGCTTCAGGCTCAGCCAAAGCAAGCAAATCGTCATCTGTTAACTGAGTTAAACTGTCGTTAGGGAGGGTTTCTACGCAAGGATAAGTCTCGCCAGAGCAGGAAGGATCGCTTCCACTAAAGAAAAACCAGCTTGGGGGTGATATTTTGGAAGCATTAATATTGGAGGCATTTGTTCGAAAAGGTGCATTTGATTGTGCCTGGAACACACTACCATTGTAATAAGCATCTAAATTTGTAATACTTCCTGCCCAGGTATTTCCTGTATTATTTTGTTTATTAACAGACGCGGCTGGTGGAAAGTAAAGTGCCGTATCATGTACACCGAAGGTAGTAGTTAAATATTTAATATCATTGTTGGCGGAGGAGAACCGGGTGCCATAATCCGTCGAATCGACAGAGTTGCAGCAGAAATATATATTTGTGGAGTTAAGAACATCGATTCCATGGCCCTGATTGACGTCGTGTAATTGGCCGGTCATCGAATTTTCAACCACAGCCACGTTTTCACTGGTATTAATACTGATTCCGGTAGCAATTAGTGATACGGGATACTTAATAGTATTGTCGCTGATCTTGCCATCGGCGGTACAGGTTGAAATTGAAATGTTACGGATATAGTCGCCCCATCCATAACTGTTATCAAATAAATTACTCTGTTCTTCTATCGTATTTTCGCTAATATCATACGAACCCGTAATTTTGAATAATAAAATACCTCCTGGAGTAGATGTAATTGACCCTCCATAGTAGTGGGTTATGTGGTTATCATTAATAGTCAAATCAACATCCCTACCTTCCTGTATCCCGACACCTTCTTGTGAATAAATTGTGTTGCCGGTGATATTACATTGATTATAGGCAAAACCGTTTTCCATATAAATTCCTGCTGACCGGGAAGTAATAGAATTATTGCGTATATTTAACGAACCGAAAATATATTTGCCGTGAATGCCGAATCCCGGCAAGCCAAACCCGGGAAAAGATGGATGAATATTACATCGTTCAATGGAAATATTTCTGCAATTATTCAACCAAATTGCTTTCCGATCGTCATTTTTCGATGAAACAAAGTATCCAGAAATATCCACATCAAAAATCCCTATATTCAGGCAATTTTCTACGAGAATTCCGGATGTGTGCGAGGATGAACCTGTCGCCCCATATTCAGAGATATAATTAACAATTGCCGGAGAAGTACTGTTTTGGCTTCCAATGCTGAACGAATAAGCATGATTCAGGTAGATTGGATTATAGTATCCCACGAATGAATTATTGTTAAAGTCGAAAGGGTCTTCCAAATGAATAAATGAAACGTAACCGTTTACAACGAGAGCAGAGCTGCCGCCTTTAAATTGATTACTAACCAACCTGATTCTGGAAAGATGATTGGCTGTTACACCACCTTTTATTTCGGAATTCGACATATCGAGCAGCCCGCCTGAGGAAGCCGGCGATACTGATCCTGGTTGTAAAAAGATATGCCATGCGCCGCCATCGCAACTTATTAAATCACAATTGTTTTGAAGCGTCAGTTGGATGGTAGGGTCAACAACAATCCTTGAATATCCAGAGGTGACAAAGGTTGTTCCCGAAAAGGAGTAGTCGACATCTACCGTTAATGTGGTATTAGCCGGTACGGAAATGCAGCCGATAGATGAACTTCCAGATGGCAACTGACTACCGGCAATCAGTTCGCTTAATAAAATACTAGTACTGTTAAGATCAAGCCCGCCACTGCCGCAATTACATCCACTTTGGGCGCCAATGGAAGGCGAGAGGCCAACAATAAGCATGAATACAAATGCAATTTTTGTAATTAAATTGTTAGAATGGGGGGGGGGGGACAACATGCCCCTGGTTTGGATAAGTAATGTAATAGTTTCATCGTACAGGATTTAGAGACGAAATAATAATTTTAGCGAGTACAAAACTGATAAATATTTTGTTTTTTTCCAAATTAAATATTGCCTCCTAAAATTAGAAATACACGCAGGAATGGACGCCGTATATTTGCCGGCATAACAATCTTGAATCATGAAAAAATACATAAAACCCGCGCTCTGGACCCTTCTGGCCATCTTCCTGCTGGCCCAATTCATCCGCCCCACCAAAAACGTTTCGAACGATCAAACCCGGCACTTATCCACCAAGTACCCCATACCCGATGAGGTGGAATCTATCCTGAAAACAGCCTGCTACGATTGCCACAGCAACTATACCATCTACCCCTGGTATGCCGAAGTGCAACCCGTAGCCGCCTGGCTAGCTAATCATGTGGACGAGGGGAAACGCAAATTGAATTTTTCAACCCTGACCACCCGTCCCATCGCGGTGCAAAATCACAAATTAGAAGAGGTGATTGAAATGGTGCGCGAGGGCGAAATGCCGCTGGATTCTTATACCTGGGTGCATCGCGATGCCATCCTTACCCAGGCACAGAAAGATGCGCTGGTTGGTTGGGCTCAGACTACCATGGATGCCATTAAAGCGCAGTATCCCGCGGATAGTTTGGTACTGCGACGGAAGTAAAATTTCACCACGGAGGCACGGAGAGACGGAGATAAGAGGGGTTTTCAAAAACCGCCTAAAAAACCCCTCTTATCTCCGTCTCTCCGTGCCTCCGTGGTGAAATTTAAAAATCAAAATCTAAGCCGCGATTGTTGCGCACGTTATTCTGAAGTTATGCCTTTAGGATTCTCCCAAATTTTTAAAACAGAGCCCGTTAAGCAGGAGAACGCCCAGCTCTTGCGCGATTTCGCCGAGGCAACCTTCCGTATCGCCTGGCAACACGACAACGAGCCCGAGGCTTTCGAAGCCTATTGCCAAAAGGCGTTTTCGATAGAAAAAATAAGGGCGGAACTGGCCGAGCCCGGCGCTGAATTTTATTTTGCCTGGCAGGACGACCAACTGGCAGCCTACCTGAAACTAAACCTCGATCGCGCGCCACAGGACTGGCATGAAGGCCGGGCATTTCAACTGGAGCGGATTTACGTATCCAATACCCTGCAAAGCCGGGGACTGGGCGCATCACTATTGCATTTTACGGAAAATCGCGCCCGCGAAACCGGCGCCGAATGGGTTTGGCTTAGCGTTTGGCAAAAATCGCCGCGCAGCGTCGCCTTCTATCAGCGCAACGGCTACGACATATTCGGTGTGGAAACCTTCTGGGTCGGCGACGACCCGCAACCGGATTGGTTGATGCGGAAAAAATTGGTTTGAAGGTTTGAAGGTTTGAGGGTTACTGGTTTGAGGGTTGCTGGTTCAGCAATTTCTAATGTAAAATATTTACGCGGTTACGCCCGTGCTACCCCTATCCCCTTTTCCTCCCCCCCCGAACTTGTCATCCGGGAGGGAACTGTCCGCTCTACGTGGGAAAACCCACATGTTCGGCCCTCGTAGAGCGGACGGTTCCCTCCGGGATGACAAGTTCGGAGGGGAAAAAAGGGAGAGGGGGTAGCATGTGAGTAAATGTTTTTCATTATGAGAAAATGATGCTCAATGACCCAATGACTCTCAATGCCCCAATGACGATTAATGACCCAATGACGATTAATGCCCCATTTCCTGCATATCTGCATAATAAATCAACTCCCATTCGCCGTCGTCGCGACGGACAAAACGGCGTTCCAGGCCATAGTTGGCCGCTGCATATT